>JBBDSI010000393.1:0-2315 GCA_040905005.1 Pseudohongiellaceae bacterium | reverse complement strand
TTCCTCACCGCCTTCGTCTTTCTCAACATGATGGTGGGGACGATCCTCGAGGTCATGACCGAGGAGCAGAACCGCGAGACGGCGGAGAATGCCCACCGGGAGCGGCACGAGATGGCGGAGCAACTGGATGGCATGCAGCGGCAGCTCGATCACATGCAGACTTTGCTGGAGAAGCCGGCGTCACGCTGAGGAAAGACGCGCCTGGGCTAGCCCGGGCTATAGCCTTATGACTATGATCTCCTTATGCTTGCTGGAAAAGCGAGTCAGTGAGGCACCATGACGGAAGCCATTTTCCAGCAATACGTCATCATCATCTCCTTTTCCCTGATTGGCGTACTCCTGCTGCGCCGGTTGCGCATGGCAACGATCGTCGCCTACATGATCGTGGGCGCGCTGATCGGTCCGCACGCCTTCGGCTTCATTTCGGCCCCTGAAAACTTCAGCTTCATCGCCGAATTCGGTGTCGTCTTCCTGTTGTTCGCTCTCGGCCTGGAATTCAATCCGCGCAAACTGTTCAACATGCGCAATACCGTATTCGGTGTCGGTGGCTTTCAGGTCCTCGTCTGTTCGCTTGTGTTTTTCGGGGCGGTGTACTTGTGGGGCGCGGGGCTCTCTGCGGCGATCATGATCGCCGGCAGCCTGGCACTCTCCTCCACCGCCATCGTCACCCGCGAACTATCGAACAATCATCAACTGCACAACCTGCACGGACAGCTATCCATCGGCGTACTGCTGTTCCAGGATCTGGTCGCCGTGATCTTTCTGGTGCTGGTGCCGGTGCTGGCGGCGGGAGGAGGCGAAAGCCTGGGCAGCGCACTCGGCGGCGCCGCCATCAATGCCACGCTCGTCATCGTGGTCCTGCTGGTCGCGGGATACTGGGTGCTGCCAGTCATCTACCGCGAAGTGGCGAAGGCCGGCTCCGAAGAAATCTTCGTGCTCACCACGCTGGTCATCGTCGTGCTCGCCGCCTGGTTCTCTCATGCCCTGCACCTGTCGATGCCGCTCGGCGCCTTCGTCATCGGCATGATGCTGGGCGAGGGACCAATCAAGTATCAGATTGAGAGTGACATCCGGCCCTTTCGCGACATCCTGCTCGGCCTCTTCTTCGTCACGATAGGAATGAATCTCGATCTGGGGATGCTATCCGAATACTGGGTCCGGATTCTCGCCTTCACCGCCGCTCTCATCCTGTTCAAGGCGGCTGCAGCCGCGGTGGTGGTCAACCTCCTGGGCTATTCGCCCAGGGACGCCACGATCGTGGGCCTGAACCTGGCCCAGGCGGGCGAGTTCGGCCTGGCGCTGCTGTCTCTGGCGCTCACCAACAACATCCTGCCGCCGGATCAGGCGTCCTTCATCATCCTCATCGCCATCTTCAGCATGATGGCCTCGCCCTTCCTGATCCGTCACGCTGACGAGCTGAGCCGGCGGCTCTTTCCCGGCGAGTACGGCGATCGCAAGACACTGCCCGTGGAAACGGAACTGACCGACCATGTCGTCATCGGCGGTTTCGGCCGTCTGGGCTCATTGCTGGTGAAATTTCTCGAGCAGAACCAGGTGCCCTACGTCGCCATCGATTCCGACATCGACGTAGTCGATCGGCAGCGCCGGGAAGGCAAGAACATCGTCTTCGGCAACAGCAACAACCTGGAGATCATGCGCCTCTGTCATCTGTCCACGGCGCGCCTGGTGGTGCTGACATTCAAGTCGCTGGAGGAAGGCAAACACGCCATCGGCCAGATCCGCAATCGCAATCCCGACATCCCCATCATCGTGCGCTGCCAGGAGCACCAGCATTATGAGGAACTGATCGACCTGGGCGCTTCGCTGGTGATACCGGAAGTGCTGGAATCCAGCCTGCTGATCACGCGTCAGGTGCTGGACCTGCTGGACATCGAAGGCGCTGAGATCGACGCCCAGGTGAAGGCCTACCTGGAAACCATGAACATCCCGTCACGGCACTGAGCGCGCTTCTCCTCATCCATTCAGGTGATCCGCTCAGGGCCGCACCCGCACATACTTCTCAAAGCGCTGGCGTCCCACCTGGCCGGCATAGACGTTGCCCTGACTGTCCGTGGCCAGGAACTCGATGCCGCTGCCGCTGGGCACCTCATGATCGGGGATGAATTCAGTGATCCAGCCGCTGGCCGCGTCGCCGATGCGAATGCCGCGTTGCCAGCCACGGTTCCATTGCGCACCGGACATGCCGTCGGCGACATAGATCCTGTCGTCGGCATCGATCCAGATGCCACTCGGCCGGCCAAACTGGGTCCAGATATCGAGCAGTTCGCCCGCCTGGCTGAAGATCTGAATGCGAT
>JBBDSI010000392.1:9847-14200 GCA_040905005.1 Pseudohongiellaceae bacterium | reverse complement strand
GAGGCGCAGCCATTCGTCCAGGATCACTCTGGGCCGGATATCTCCCCGACAGACTCTGTCCACCAGGGCATCGAATTCCGATAGTTCCCCGGGCGCGGCCCGCGTGCGCAGCGGGCGTGGTCGGCCGTCGCCATCGAGGTAGTCCGGATCGCCCTGCCAGTGGCCGATGAGGCGGGCGCCGGTGGAGATCGAGCGGGGAGTTTCACTCGCTGTATGCGGTTCCGCGCGCAGACGCTTGACGTCCTTGCGATGTACACCTGTAAGCAGATTGATGCGGCTGTCCGACGGACGCTTGTCATTCACCCTGAAGTCCTGCTCCGCGACCTCGACGTAGACGGCCTTGAGCATGGTGATGAGTTGCGGGTAGGTCACCTGGTAGGACACCAGCAGCCGCACCAGCGGCCGCAGGACTTTCTCCAGGGCCGTCAGCAGTCGCGGCGGTGGGCCGGCGGCGGATGTCTGCGGGGGTTCGCTCATGGGCTCAGTATACTGCAATTGGGAATAAATCCCACGCTGCCGATAAAACTGTTGTCTGCTGCAAATAAATCGCCTCGGGGCGTTGACGTGGGAAATATTCCCACTTAATATCAGGCAGATAGTAAAGTAGGCTCGACGAGCAGGCAAGTCGTATCCGGCGGAGAATCCACATGGCAATGAGTCAGGCATCAAGCGCGGCACTGGCGTTGACCAGTTTTCACGCGACGGACACGCGCGGCAGTGCCAGCACGTGTCGGCTGCCGGATGGGCGCCGCCTGGCCTATGAAGAGTACGGTTGCCCGGACGGACGCCCGGTACTCTATTTCCATGACGCGGGCAGCTCCCGGCTGGAGGGCGCGCTGTTTCACACTCAGGCTCGGAATTGTGGCCTGCGGCTGATAGCCGCGGACAGGCCCGGCGTCGGACAGTCTGATTTCACGCCCGTCAGCGAGCCGCTCGAATTCTGCCGCGATGTGTTGTTCCTGGCCGACCGGCTGAACCTGTCGCGCTTCGCCGTGCTCAGTTTCGGCAGTGGTGGCATCTACGCACTCGCGCTGGCGCGCTACTTTCCCCAGCGCCTGGAGGCGCATGTGTCGATCGGTGGGGTCCCCGGCAGCGTGTTTGCCGAAATGGCAGGAAACTCCTCGGTCGCCAATTGCCTCGGTGGCGTCACGCCAACGTTGATCAAGTGCCTGGTACGCCTGAAATACCGTCTCTTCCCGGAGAACCCGGCACAGAACATCGCCAGGCTGGGGTCACACCTCAATTACACTGATCGTAAATTGCTGCAGGACGCGTCTTTCACCCGCCGCCTGGTGCACGATCAGCAGGAGGCTCTGCGCCACGGGTACCGGGGAGTGGCACAGGACATCGCCCTGAATTTTCGCAAGCTGGATTTTCGCCTGCAGGACATCACCGTGCCCACCGCCATCTGGCTGGGCGGAGCCGACCCACTGACCCAGCGTGCCGACTGCGAATTCCTCGCCACCCGCCTGCCGCGGGCGCGCCTGTTCCGGGCGGCCAATCTGGGCCACTTCTTCTTCGTGCATCGCATGGATCAGATCTTCGCCAGCCTGGTGCAGACTGACGGCGACAGGCTCAGGCCTTCTCTGGCCGCCTGATCTTTTTTTTGGCCGCTTCGCAATTGACCGCTTCGCATCTGGCTGCTTCGCAACGACTCTGCTGAATCAGGTGATCCGGGGCCGCGCGGCGGTGGGCGTGTCAGTCGTGCTTGTGCAGGTCGTAATCGCAGGGGTGGTGACTGAAGCTGCTGAACTCGGTGGAGGTGGAATACTCCCGGGTGTCGATAATGCGAAACACTTTGGCGTCGACAAATACCTCTACCAGGTCGATATCCAGCATTCCCTCCCCAGCCTCTTTACGCAGAATGTTGATCGCCTGCTCATTGTTCATGGCCGGCTTGTAGGGACGGTCGGACGCGGTGAGTGCGTCGTAGATATCACAGATCGTCATGATCTTCGAAGGCAGGGGAATATCGCTGTCGGTCATGCCGTAGGGATAACCGCTGCCGTCCAGTTTTTCGTGGTGGGCGCCGGCGATGGTGGGAATATTCTGAAATTCCTTCGTCCAGGGGATGTGGTTCAGAAAGTTTTGCGTGTGCACGACGTGGGACTCGATCTCCTTGCGCTCGGTCGGTGACAGGCTACCCTTGCTGATGGACAGCAGATTGAGTTCGTCCTCTGTCAGAATCGCCAGTTCGCCCTCCTGGTCCTGCTCCTGGAGACGGTAGCCGGTGATGCGGTCGAGCATGGCACGATTGTCTTCCTTGAGTATGGACGGCTCATTAGCCTCCACGATGGTGTCATAGAACTGTTTCAACAGGTCGATGTCCCGCAGCAAAAGCTGGTCGATCTCAAGAAAACGCCCCTCATCGAAGCCGCCGTTCCGATACATGGCAAGTTGCTTGCCGAGAGCCTGGGTGCGCAGTCGCTCCTGGGCAAGCAGAATTCTATAATGAATATTCTCCAGGCTGCCTTCCCTGAGTTTCTTCTCCTTGACCAGCACCGATTCGCGCACACCGACCTTGCCGAAATCATGCAGCAGGGCGGCATACTTCAGTTCCCTGACTTCGGTCTCGGTAAAACGGACATTGCGCAGCCGGGTCAGGTTGGAAACCGACACCGATTCGGCCAGGTCGACGCACAGGTCGGCGACCCGGAACGAGTGACCGCTGGTGGTCGGGTCCCTCTGTTCGATCGCAGCCACCGAGGCGTTGACGAAGCCTTCGAACAGCGCCTTGATATCATTCTGCAGAATCGTGTTCTCGATGGCGATGCCGGCCTGGCTGGCCAGCGCCTGCAGTAACACATTGGTGTCGCTGTCGAAGGGCAGGGTGTAGGCCGAAGCAGATTTCTCGTCGGTGATCTTTAGGGAACGCGCCTTCTTGCGATTGATGAACTGCAATACCCCGATGACTTCCTTCTGCTTGTTGATCAGCGGGATCGCCAGCATGGACTTGGTACGGTAGCCGGTGCGCTGGTCGAAAGTCTGGTTGAAGCGATAAGGCACCGTGTCGGATAGCTGATAGGCGTCAGGTATATTCAATTCTTTGTTGGTGAAGGCGACATAACCGGCGATGGAGCTCTCGTCCAGGGGGAAGTGCAGTTCCTCGAAAGGAAACTCCATTGAGTCGTTCTGCGTCAGCTTGAAGATGAGTTCGCGCTCGTGGTCGCTGATCTCGTTGATCAGGAACAGTGAAGCGGCATCGCAGCAGGCGATATTCTGGCCCTCGGTCAGGATCTTGCGCAGCAGTGTCATCAGATCGTCTTCGGCCGACAGGGAGATGCTGATGTCCGCCATCTTGTTCAGGTAGCGAAAGCTGGTGTCATGCAGGTGAGCACGGTCCGTTTTCTCGCTCTTGAGAACCCACTGGTAGCAGGCCATTTCCAGGAGCTTGCAGGATTGCTTGTAGGGCAGGCTGTTGGACAGAATCAGGTCGGTGTCCTGGTTCATGGACTCGGTGCTGAGAAAGATCGCGTCGGGGAAATTCTTTCTCCACCCGGCGAGATCCATCTCCCGCAGCAGGTGATGATCCAGCAGCATGAGCGCGGGGCTATAGCGCTGGGCCGCGGTCGTGGAGACGATCTCGGTGGGTATGATCAGCTTTGAGCGCAGGTCGTTCCAGATCTCACTATGGGCATAGGCCGGCCCATAGCCGATGGTTATCGTGCGCTGTGTGTTGGCGTATGAATTCATCCGGCGTCAGACGTGGGATACGGTGAAAGCGAAGTGTACCCCAGGGTAGGGGGCGAAGCGATAGTGTCCGCTGCCCGTGGCGCGCCCCGCGCCGCGGGGCTTCGGGGCTGGTACTGTGAGCGCCTGGCCGGGCGTTCGGCGCGCGGACTGCTGCTCTGTCAGGAAGCGGCTGAGGCCAGTCTCGGCCGCGACGCGCTAGCGAACGGGGCCGATCTCAGCGCCCGTCGGCGTGCGCGCAGTAGCAGAGGATCTCTGGCGCGACCCGGCGGGCCGGAGAAGAGCGCAAACCCTGCCATCTGACGTTACCCCTCCTGCCTGTCCCGCGTCCCAGGAATTACGTAAAACTGGCGCTATAACAGTTAGTTACGTGTGATGCCGCAGACTACGCTGAGGGCGACAATTGTGGCTGTACAAGGGCAGGGGGGCGCATGTTACGAGTGCCTGATGTGTGCTCCGGTACTGAGAGAATGGCAGTGCCTGGAAAAAGCTCGTCACTGCGGAGCCCGCGTCGGCCGTGATTGCAGTTAAAAATACGTTGTGGGAAAATCGCGCTCTTCGCGAGCTTGCCTGAGATGCGTGACTTTGCCGACAACGAGTTGCCTGTCAGACTTTAACTCTAGCGGATTATTCATGAACTGTCGTAGCGAGGGGGCACGCGCC
>JBBDSI010000392.1:0-9747 GCA_040905005.1 Pseudohongiellaceae bacterium | reverse complement strand
CAGGTCGCCATGAATAGTCCGGGATATGCACCCACGACACCCGAGCGGCCATCCGGGTCGCCAGCCGAGGCGTACTGCTTCGACTGCTACACAACTGGATATGATTAACAGGGCTTCAACAGCCAGGATTGAAGAGGTTTGACCATGCAGGTTTCCATTGAGACAACTCAGGGACTCGAGAGAAAAATGACCATCGCCGTGCCCAGCAAGCAGGTGGACTCGGCGGTTGACGCACGCCTCAAACAAGCGGCAAAAACCGTGCGTATGAACGGTTTCCGCAAGGGCAAGGTGCCCCTGAAGGTCGTCAAGAGCCGTTTCGGCGCCGGGGTACGGCAGGAAGTGGTCGGCGAAATCATGAATCAGACCTACTACGAAGCCCTGCACGAGAAGAGCATCAAGCCCGCCGGGCAGCCGCGTATAGAAGCCAGGCAGCTACAGGAAGGCGAAGATCTGGAATTCACGGCCGTGTTTGAAGTGTACCCGGAGATCGAACTGCCGGACTTCAGCAAGATCAAGGTGGATCGCCTGCAGGCGGACGTCACCGACACAGACATCGAGAATATGATCGAGACCCTGCGCAAGCAGCGACAGACCTGGCAGACTGTGGAGCGCGCCGCGCAGGACAAGGATATGGTCAACATCGACTACACCGGGCGCCGGGGTGGTGAGGAATTCGAGGGCGGCCAGGCCAAGGGCGCCAATCTGGTGCTGGGATCAGAACGCATGATTGCAGGCTTCGAGGAAGGCCTGATCGGCAAGGAGGCGGGCGCTGAGACCACCCTGACGCTGACTTTCCCGGAGGACTACCAGAACGGGGAACTGGCTGGGCAGGAAGTGGAGTTCGACATAAAGATCAACAGCGTCAAGGAACAGGCCCTGCCGGAGGTGAACGAGGAGTTCTTCGTCAGTTTCGGCATTGAAGAGGGCGGCGCCGAGGCATTCCGCAAGGAAGTCGAAAATAATATGGAGCGGGAGATGAAGACCGCCAGCCGCAACAAGGTCAAGAACAGGGTCATGGACGCATTGATTGAGCTGGTGGCAGTCAAGGTGCCCGATGCTCTGGTGGACGGCGAGATTGCTCAGCTCCGCGATCAGGCGCTGCAGCAGATGGGGGGCGGCAAGAACATCGACAGCAGCATGTTGCCAGACGACCTGTTCCGCGAGCAGGCGCAGCGCCGGGTGGTGCTGGGCCTGATCCTGGGTGAGGTCATTCAGAAGGAAGGCCTGCAGGCGGACCCGGCGAAGGTGCGGGAGACCGTGGAAGAAATGGCCAGCACCTACGAATCGCCGCAGGAAGTGGTGAACTGGTACTACAGCAACAAGGAACAACTGGCGTCGGTCGAGTCGTCCGTCCTTGAAGAACAGGTGTTCGACCACATCATCGACAATGCCGAAGTGAACGACAAGACCGTGAGTTACGAGGAGGTCATCAAGCCGGAGCCCAGGACGGGCCAGGACTCCGCGGACGAAACCGAATCCGAATCCGGAACGGATGCTTCCAGCGAGACCAGCGACTGAAAAAGGATACTGCCATGGCTACTCATTCCCTGAGCCCCAGCGCCGCGCTGGTGCCTATCGTCGTCGAGCAAACGGCGCGCGGCGAGCGCTCGTACGACATCTATTCCCGCTTGCTCAAGGATCGGGTGATCTTCATGACCGGGCAGGTAGAGGACCATACCGCCAACCTGATCGTCGCCCAGCTGCTGTTCCTGGAGTCGGATAACCCGGACAAGGATATTCACCTGTATATCAATTCCCCCGGCGGCTCGGTCACGGCCGGGTTGTCGATTTACGACACCATGCAGTTTATCAAGCCGGATGTCAGCACCATGTGCATCGGGCAGGCAGCGAGCATGGGCGCCATGCTGCTGGCCGGTGGTGCCAAGGGCAAGCGACTGGCGCTGCCGCACTCGCGGATGATGATTCACCAGCCCAGCGGCGGAGCCCAGGGGCAGGCGGCCGATATTGAGATACAGGCCAATGAAATCATAAAGATACGAAAGAAACTTAATATGTTGCTTGCAGAGCATACCGGCCAGCCAGAGGAAGTAATCGAGCGCGACACCGAGCGGGATCACTTCATGGACGCCAAGGAAGCGCTGGAATATGGCCTGGTGGATAAAGTAATTGAGCGACGCGTAGATAAAAAGGTTGAGTAGCCCTCCGCAAGCGGAGTAACGCTGCAGGATCGGCTTGCAATTGCCCCCCGATGCCTCCATTTTAGGCAGTGGGGCGGTTTGTTGGCCTGAGCGACTCCGCCAGGCCGCGATAGCACTGGGATACAGGCGCCGACCCGGTAGTCGTGAGTGACCGGACCGCAACCCACAAACCCACAAACCAGGTAGTTTACCGACATGTCAGATGATCGCTTGAACAAGGGAGACGACAACGGCAAGTTGTTGTACTGCTCCTTTTGCGGCAAGAGCCAGCACGAGGTCCGCAAGCTGATTGCGGGGCCATCTGTGTTCGTTTGCGACGAATGTGTTGACCTGTGTAACGACATCATCCGCGAAGAGATCCAGGAGAAGGAGTCCGAGGCGTCGACGCACAAGTTGCCCATCCCCGAAGATATCAAGAAGACGCTCGATGAGTACGTCATTGGCCAGGAGGCAGCCAAGAAGGTGCTCTCCGTCGCGGTCTACAATCATTACAAGCGACTGAACTACGACAAGTCCGGCGGGGATGTGGAGCTCTCGAAGAGCAATATCCTCATGATCGGGCCGACCGGCACCGGCAAGACGCTGCTGGCCGAGACGCTGGCCCGCCTGCTGGACGTGCCGTTCACCATCGCCGACGCGACCACACTCACCGAAGCGGGGTATGTCGGCGAGGACGTCGAGAACATCATCCAGAAGCTGTTGCAGAAATGCGACTACGATGTGGAGAAGGCCCAGATCGGCATTGTCTATATTGATGAGATCGACAAGATTTCACGCAAATCCGATAATCCCTCGATCACCCGGGATGTATCGGGTGAGGGCGTGCAACAGGCCCTGTTGAAGCTGATCGAGGGCACTGTCGCCTCGGTGCCGCCACAGGGTGGACGCAAGCATCCGCAACAGGAATTCCTGCAGGTGGATACGGCCAATATCCTGTTCATCTGTGGGGGTGCCTTCGCCGGCCTCGACAAGATCATCCGCGACCGTTCCGCGAAGGGCGGCATTGGCTTCAGCGCAGAGGTGCGCAGTCTCGAGGCCGAACAGCAGGTGGGGAGGACTCTGCGCGACGTGGAGCCCGAAGACCTGGTCAAATACGGCCTGATCCCGGAGTTTGTGGGCCGCCTGCCGATGATCGCCACCCTCGACGAGCTCGACCTCGATGCGCTGGTGCGCATCCTGAAAGAGCCCAGGCACTCGCTGACCAAGCAATATACCAAGCTGTTCGAGATGGAGGGTGTGGAGATTCAGTTCCGTGAGGATGCACTACGTGCCATCGCCAGGAAGGCCCAGGAGCGCAAGACCGGTGCCCGGGGACTACGCTCCATCACCGAGGCGGTGCTCCTGGACACCATGTACAAGATTCCTTCCCTGGAGAAGGTCAGCAAGGTCATTATCGATGCGGCCGTGATCGAAGGTGAGTCTGAACCACTGCTCATGTACGAGAATATCGAACAGCCCAGCAAGTCCGCTGTCGATGAATAATCCCTTTGTCAAGGCTTGAAGTTTGCGGCCTCGGCACCATTTTCCTGTAAGCGCGTAATCCTTTTCCAGGAGAGCTTCTAGTATGCCTGCCGACGATTCCAGCCAGACCACATTTCCTCTACTGCCGCTACGGGATGTAGTTGTCTATCCCCAGATCGTTCAGCCTCTGTTCGTGGGACGGCCGAAATCGATCAAGGCCCTGGAACTGGCGATGGCCAGCGACAAGCAGGTCCTGCTGGTGGCGCAGAAGAACGCCTCGGACGATGAGCCTGGTGCCGACGACCTGTTCAGCATCGGCACAATCGCCACAATTCTGCAGTTAATCCGCCTGCCCGACGGGACCGTCAAGGTACTGGTGGAAGGGCTGAACCGCGCTCACATCAAGAATATCGAATTCGACGAGGATCACTTCAAGGCGGATACAGCCATTCTGAGCCCGGACCCGGTGCCGGAGAAGGAATCGGCGCTGCTGATCCGTTCGCTGCTGTCGCAGTTCGACCAGTACGTGCAACTGAGCAAGAAGATCCCGCCCGAGGTCATGACGTCCATCTCCAGCATCGACGAACCCGGACGCCTGGTGGACACCATCGCCTCGCACATGTCCCTGCAACTGGAGGAAAAGCAAAACCTGCTGGAGCTGGCGGGACTGCAGGCGCGCATCGAGCACCTGATGGCACTCATCGAATCCGAGATCGACCTGTTCCAGGTGGAAAAGCGCATTCGTGGCCGCGTCAAGAAGCAGATGGAGAAGAGTCAGCGCGAGTACTACCTGAACGAACAGATGAAGGCCATCCAGAAAGAAATGGGTGAGCTGGACGACGTGCCCAACGAGACCGAGGAACTGAAGCAGAAGATCGACGAGGCGGGCATGTCCAAGGAAGCCAAGGAGAAGGCCCTGGGCGAACTGAACAAGCTGAAGATGATGTCGCCGATGTCCTCCGAGGCCTCGGTCGTGCGCACCTACCTGGACTGGATGATCAGCATTCCCTGGAAGAAACGCAGCCGCGTGCGCCTGGATCTCGTCAGGGCGGAGGAGATCCTGGAGGCCGACCACTATGGCCTGAAGGATGTCAAAGAGCGCATTCTTGAATATCTCGCCGTGCAGAAGCGTGTCAAGAAACTCAAGGGGCCGATTCTCTGCCTGGTGGGCCCGCCCGGCGTCGGTAAGACGTCACTGGGTGAATCCATCGCCCGTGCCACCAACCGCAAGTTCGTGCGCATGGCCCTCGGTGGCGTGCGCGACGAAGCCGAGATTCGCGGTCACCGCCGTACTTACATCGGCTCCCTGCCGGGCAAGTTGCTGCAGAAGCTGTCCAAGGTCGGCGTACGCAATCCGCTGTTCCTGCTCGACGAAGTGGACAAGATGGGCATGGACCATCGCGGCGACCCGGCCTCGGCTCTGCTGGAAGTGCTCGACCCCGAACAGAACAACAGCTTCAACGATCATTATCTGGAGGTGGACTACGACCTGTCCGAAGTGTTGTTCGTCTGTACCTCCAACAGCATGAACATCCCCGAACCGCTTCTCGATCGAATGGAAGTGATTCGTATTCCGGGCTATACCGAGGAAGAGAAGCTCAATATCGCCCAGCGCTATCTGATCCCCAAGCAGATGAAGAACAACGGGCTGAAGAAAGGCGAAATAGACTTCGGTGAGCAGTCGATCCGGGACATCATCCGCTACTACACACGCGAGGCAGGCGTTCGCGGCCTCGAACGGGAGATCGCCAAGATCTGCCGCAAGGTGGTCAAGGAAAGCTCTCTGAGCGAGGCTCAGGAGAAGGTCGAGCTGGACGAGGAAAAGCTCGAGAAGTACTCCGGCGTGCGCAAATATGACTACGGCAAGGCCGAGGAACATAATCAGGTTGGCCAGGTGAATGGCCTGGCCTGGACCTCGGTTGGTGGCGAATTGTTGACCATCGAGGCCTCCGCCGTGGAGGGCAAGGGCAAGACCATCAAGACCGGTTCCCTGGGCGACGTGATGCAGGAGTCCATCCAGGCCGCCTTCACGGTCGTGCGCAGCCGCGCCAGGGCTCTCGGCCTGGACGCCAACTTCCATGAGAAATATGACCTGCACATCCACGTGCCCGAGGGTGCCACGCCGAAAGACGGCCCCAGTGCTGGCGTCGGCATGTGTACCGCTCTGGTATCGGTGCTAAGCAACATCCCGGTACGTGCAAATGTCGCCATGACCGGCGAGATCACCCTGCGCGGGCAGGTGCTGCGGATCGGCGGTCTGAAAGAGAAATTGCTGGCAGCTCACCGTGGTAACATTAAAACAGTCATCATTCCGGCCGATAATGAAAGAGACCTATCCGAAATACCGGATAATATCAAGGCGGATCTGAACATCGTTCCGGTGCGCTGGATTGATGAGGTACTGGAACACGCATTGCAATATCTGCCCACACCTTTAACCGGGGATGAAAAGCCGGAACAGAAAAAGGAAGTCAAGCAGGAAGAAATTGAGCAAAGTGGTGACGAAAAGCACATAAAAACCCACTGACAGCGCGCCTTTTCGGTTGACACGGCTTTCTGGCGCTTGGTATAAAGAATTGGCCCTAGGCCACGTATTATGCGCTTGGTAGCTTGGTGGATAATATCAGAGTCAGGTTGCAGGGACGGAAACCGGTTCGATTTTCGTGCTGAGTTTGGGGAAGGAATTTAATTTGAATCGAGTTCAAGCCATCGAGGGTCAGCGTCAGTTTCAGCGGCTTCATAAACAGGCCCTAACTGGAAAGCAATCGGCAGTGACCGATTGGTGGTTTCGATTAAAAACAACTGGTAAGTAAAAAAGGGGATAATGTGAATAAATCAGAACTGATAGATGCTGTTGCTGCAAGTGCAGACCTTCCAAAAGCCGCGGCAGGTCGAGCAATCGACGCCATGCTCGACGCCATTACCGATTCGCTCAAGAAGGACGATCCGGTGGTTTTGGTAGGATTTGGAACATTTGCTACCAAGAATCGCGCTGCTCGTACTGGCCGTAATCCCCAGACAGGTGCGCCGATTGAAATCAAAGCGGCCCGGGTACCCAGCTTCAAGGCGGGTAAGGCACTTAAGGATTCAGTCAACTCTTAATCGGGCGGTACAGCCTGGTTTGTACTGTCGGGTCAATAACTGACCCGCGGTGGGGATGCCCCCGGTTTCAGGGCAACAGGGCGACTATCCCCGGCAGGCAGGCTGCCCCTTCCATCCGGCGGATCGGCAACTGATTAGTAGCCGCTCGTCGTCGGACTGAAAAGAGATCTACAGGGCGCATCTATGATGCGCCTTTTTAGTTTGCGTGGCATGGGCCTGCGCACTGACAGATGGGCTCGTAACACGGGCCGATTCCCGGCCCGCCGTCGCGAAGAATTCAGGAAAAAATATGCTGCAAGATATCAGAGACAACTCCCAGGGCATTATTGCCAAAATCATCATCGGCTTGATCGTTGCCGTATTCGCGCTCTTCGGTGTGGAGTCGATTATCGGTGGCCTGGTAACCTCACCGCCCGTGGCGGAGGTCAATGGTGAGGAGATCACCGAGGTGCAGTTACAGAATAGCACTCAGAACCTGATGAACCAGATCGGCGCCAGTGGTCAGGGTATCGATCAGGCGCTGGTTGAGCAGCTCGCCCTGAATCAGTTAATCGAAGAATCCATCCTGCGGCAGCGTGCGGCGGAGGCGAATATGACCGTCTCCAGCGACCGCATCGACCAGGCTATCCTCGAGAATCCGCAATTTCAGGTCAGCGGCCGTTTCGATACCGACCTCGCGGTACGGACGATGGCAACCCAGGGCTTCTCGGTGCCGATGTATCGCGGTGAGCTGGCGCGGGGAATGTTGCTGGGCCAACTGGTGAATGCTTTTTCTTCGTCCAATTTCGTCACTGACGCCGAGCTCCAGCGAGTAGCGGAACTCACCCGCGAGACCCGGGATTTTCGCTTTGTTTCCATCCCCATGGGAACACGCACGCTGGACACACAGATCAGCGATGCCGAGATTCAGGCCTACTACGACAATAACCAGGAAGAATTTCGCGAACCCGAGACGGTTGCGGTCAGCTATGTCACCCTGGATCAGGATGTCATCGCCGACGAGATCGAGGTGCCCGAAGCGCAGATAAGTGCTCGATACGAGCAGGAGCTGGATGCTTTCGAGGGCGCGAGCGAGAGACGCGCTGCACATATTCTCATCGAGGTCTCGGGAGATGTCAGCGAGGAAGACGCACTCGCGCAGGCCGAAGCAGCCAGACAGCGGCTGGACGCGGGTGAGGAATTCGCCGAACTGGCGCTGGAGTTTTCTTCCGATACGGTGTCTGCGGAGCAGGGCGGTGACATTGGCTACACCGATGGTAGCGCGTTCCCCCAAGCCATCGAAGAGGCGCTGGATGAACTCGCCCTCAACGAGGTATCCGGTCCGGTTGTTACCGAGTTCGGTGTGCATCTGGTCAAACTGACCGAGGCGGCGGATCAGCAGTTTGCGACCTTCGAGGAAGCACGCGAACGTATCGAACGCGAACTCAAGAGCGCCGAAGTCGATCTTCTCTATGGTGAACGACTGGAGACGCTGTCCAATCTGGCATTCGAGAGTGCCGACCTGCAGCCGCTTTCCGAGCGTCTCGGCCTGGAGATTCAGACCAGTGAACCAACTCCCCGAACCGGTGGCAGCGGCCTGTTCGCGAACCAGCAGTTAGTATCAGCCGCCTGGTCGGATCAGGTCTTCCTGGACGGCAATAACAGCGATGTCCTCGAGCTGAGTGACACCCGCGCCGTAGTCCTGCGCGTCGCGGAATACAATGAAGCGACGGTGCCCCCTCTTGCAGAAGTGCGCCCACAGATCGCCGTGCTGCTGCGCGCCGAGATGGAGCGTGAAGCGGTGCAGGAGCTCGGCAACGAGTTGCTGAGCCGGGTTCAGGCCGGTGAGGACGTCGACGAGTTTATCGTCGAGCACGAACTGGAATGGATCAGCAGGGAGGACGTCAGTCGCAACGCGACGGTGGCCAATCGCGAAGTAATCAATACCGCCTTCAGCCTGCCGATTCCCGAGGGGGAGCCGGAACGCTCCACCCTGACCCTGCCAAACGGAACCTTTGTTCTCGTGGAACTCACCGAAGTGACGCCTGGCAGTCTGCTGGCACTGAGCGATGAGGAACGCCTCGCCATCAAGAATCGGATGGCCGACGATCTGGGCAATAGCGACTTCGACGCCTACCTGGGTACCTTGCGCTCCAGAGCCGACATCGAACAGCGGGAGCGCTTCAGAGAGGAATTCTAGTCAGAACTGGAGTCCTCGTCCAGGGAAGCCATGGCCGTGGTATTGAAACCGCCGTCGACATAGAGAATCTCTCCGGAGATTCCTGACGCCAGGTCGGAACAGAGAAAGCTCGCGGCGTTCCCTACCTCCTCGATGGTCACGTTGCGCCGCAGCGGGGTCTGTCTGGCGTTATAGTCGAGCATCTTGCGGAAATTCTTGATGCCGGAGGCAGCCAGGGTGCGGATGGGACCTGCGGAGATGCCGTTGACGCGAGTACCTTCGGGGCCGAGGTTGGCCGCCATGTAGCGCACGTTAGCTTCCAGGCTCGCCTTCGCCAGTCCCATTACGTTGTAGTTGGGCAGGCTGCGAACGGCGCCCAGATAAGTCAGTGTCAGTAGTGATCCCTGCCGACCGCGCATCAGTTCCCTTCCCGCCTGTGCAAGCGCCACGAAACTGTAGGAAGAGATGTCGTGAGCGATGCGAAAGCCCTCCCGGGTGGTGACATCCACGTAGTTGCCGTCCAGTTCATTGGCAGGGGCAAAGGCCAGCGCGTGGACGATGCCGTCGATGCCGTCCCACTTCTCGGAGATCGCCGAGAATAGATCGTCGATTTGCTGATCGTTCGACACATCACAGGGATAGATCATGGATGAACCCCAGCCCTCGGCGAACTTTGCGACACGGTCTTTCAGTTTCTCGTTCTGATAGGTGAAGGCCAGTTCCGCGCCTTCGCGGTGCATGGCCTCGGCGATGCCCGAGGCGATCGAGAGCTTGCTGGCGACACCCAGAATCAGTATGCGTTTTCCTGTTAAATACCCCATGACAACTCCCTGTTGATAGCGACGGTTTCGTATTGTACTGAAATCC
>JBBDSI010000391.1:0-2326 GCA_040905005.1 Pseudohongiellaceae bacterium | reverse complement strand
GTGATCTCGATACGCTCGCCGGCACCGGCGAAGACCACCGTGTGCTCACCGACGATGTCACCGGCGCGGACAGTGGCGAATCCGATGGTCTTGCGATCCCGTTCCCCGGTCATGCCCTGACGGCCATAAACCGCGACCTCGTCCAGGTCGCGGCGCAAGGTCTGCGCAATGACCTCGCCCATTTTCAATGCCGTGCCAGAGGGGGCATCTCTCTTCATGCGGTGATGCGCCTCGATGATCTCCACGTCCACGTCATCGCCAAGCACGGCGGCAGCCTGCTCAAGCAGCTGCAGGCACAGGTTGACACCCACGCTCATATTGGGCGCATAGACAACGGCGATATCGTCAACCGCCTGTATCGCCTCCTGCTGCTCGGCGCTAAAGCCGGTTGTACCGATGACCATGGCCTTGCCATGGCGCCGACACAGGGCGAGCTGGTCGAGCGTGGTCTCGGGGGCCGTGAAATCGATCAGCACATCAAACTCCCGACAGGCCTCTTCCAGATTCGCCGTGGTTTCCACACCCAGCGCCACGCCCATGGCCAGCAATCCGGCATCCATGCCCAGACAGGGATTATCCGGGCGCACGGTCGCGACCGTCAGCACGCTGTCTCCGTTATTCTCGCTGACAGCCTGCACCAGGTGCCGGCCCATGCGACCGGAGGCCCCCGCTATGGCGATTCTCGTCATGACTCTTCCTTGCTTTACCGGGTGTAGCAGCAAGTATACAGGGGGCCACCATGAAGCTGAACTTGCCCGATGCGCCCGTGCCAATCGCGAGTGCCCGGCGGGAAACAGCTTGATGCGACCCGCCTATTTCGGCAAACTTCGACCCCGGGGAATCGCCCTGGACCCGGCACCATCATTGGGCATCTCGAATACTTCTGAATAATAATGAGCGATACCCCGGTCATACACGGAAATACCAAGCGACAGCGCTATGAGTCCCTGGTAGCGAACCTTTATCAGGACTTGTATCGCTACGCATTCTGGCTGTGCAAGAGCCAGCCGCTGGCCGAGGATCTGGTCCAGGAAACATTTTTACGCGCCTGGCGGTCTCTGGATAGCCTGCAAAAGGATGAGGCGGCCAAGGCCTGGTTGTTTACGATTCTGCGACGGGAAAACGCCCGCCTCTACGAGCGCTACCGCCCGGAGCTGGTGGACATCGAGTCGCAGAGTCTGGCAGAAGCCAAAGAGGAAGAACCGGAGCGGAAAATGGAGCAGGAGCTGCTGCATCAGGCCATCAACCGGCTCGATGCGGATTACCGCGACCCATTGCTCTTGCAGGTGATCGGTGGTTTCAGCGGCAAGGAAATCGCGGCCATACTGGATTTGAACAGCAACACGGTGATGACCCGCCTGTTCCGCGCCCGCAGCAAGCTGAAGCAGCAATTCGGGCTGGAGCCGGAAACCCCGGCAAAGGACGATTGAGCAAGCGGCCAACTGAAAAATCGTCGGCAAGGGCGATAAGTGGAACCAGGGTGAACTGGCAGACGCCGACCTGGAACGACAGACCTTAAACGCAAGATAAAGAAAGCAAGTAATGATGGACTATACAGAATTTCGCAAACGCCTCTACGCCAGCCCCGATGACCCGGGCCGGGAGGTACTGGATGCCGCGGCGGCCAATCCGGAGTGGCAGGCGCTTGTGGACCGCAGCAGAGAGTTCGAGCGGGATGTCCGGGATGCACTCACGGGTGTGGCCGTGCCCGCTGGACTGGCGGAGCGCCTGCTGGCTATCCCGGAACAGCCAGCCGCTGGTGTTGGAAACCCGGTTGCAACCGGGCGCTCCACGCACCTGCTTCAGTACTATGCGATGGCGGCGTGTCTGGTGCTGGCGATCGGCGTCCTGTTCGGCCTCAAGCGCAACCCGGCACCCGCCGCGACCGAGCTGGTGATGGGCCAGGACATCATCCGCCATCTCTATCATGAGGAGACGGAAATCGATGCCATCGCCGCGGGCAGTCTGAATGCGTCCTACACCATGCCGGACGTCAATCGGGTCATGGCTCATGCGGGCACTACCCTGGGCACCGGCGCGTTCCTTGAGAACATGCCGGTGCGTTATGCCAATCCCTGCCGGGTGCTCCCGGGCTACCAGAGCTCACACCTGATCCTGCAAACCGCCGACGGTCCGCTCAACGTAATCGTCATCAACAACTCGCCGGTTGCGCGTGAGTTCACGATCCGCGACGAACGCTTCCACGGCAGGGTCATCCCCATGGACCGCGGCAATTTGGTGCTGATCGGCGAGACAGACGGCTCTGTCGATGACTACCGCGATCTGCTAACCGCCGGCGTGGAGTGGGTTATCTAGTCCGGGCTAG
>JBBDSI010000390.1:0-2328 GCA_040905005.1 Pseudohongiellaceae bacterium | reverse complement strand
TCGGCGGCTGGTGGTTCATGAAGATCAAGCAGGCCTTTGGAGACGTGTTGTGAGCGAAACAAAAGCCCACAGCGCAAGTGCCAGGCCCCGGCTCGCCGTCAGCAGTCTGAACAAGGAGTTCAAGATCTACGAGCGGCCCCAGGACCGGCTCTACGAGATCCTCTCGCGCCGGCGCCGGCATCATGTCTACCACGTGCTCAGCGACATCTCCTTCGCCGTGCCCGAGGGCAGGAGTCTCGGCATCATCGGCGACAACGGCGCCGGCAAGTCGACGCTGCTCAAGCTGCTGGTGGGCACGCTGCAGCCCACCTCCGGCGACATCGTCATGAACGGCCAGGTGGCGGCGCTGCTGGAACTGGGCGCCGGCTTTCATCCCGATTTCACCGGGCGCAGGAACATCTACCTCAATGCCTCGCTGCTGGGCGTGCCCGATGAAGACATTCGCGAGCTGGAGAAGGACATCATCGCCTTCTCCGAGCTGGATTATTTCATTGACCGTCCGGTCAAGACCTATTCCTCCGGCATGTACGTGCGCCTCGCCTTCTCCATCGCCACCATGGTGCGGCCCGACATCCTGGTCATCGACGAGGCGCTGTCGGTGGGTGACATGGCGTTTCAGAAGAAATGCGTGCAGCGCATGAACGAGTTCCGCGAGCAGCGCAAGACCATGGTGTTCTGCAGCCACTCGATGTTCCATGTGCAGGAACTCTGCGACACCGCCATCTGGCTGGACCAGGGCCGAATACGGGAGATCGGTGACAGCGACAGCGTCGTGGGCCACTACGAGGACTTCTGCAACAGCAAGAAGACCTATCACAACATCCGCGAAGACCTGCCGGCAAACGGCGAGCAGACGAAGGATCAGCAGAGCGGGCAGCCGCTGCAGGACTGCCGCATCACTGCGTTGTCGGTGCGCTCCCCGGACGGCGAGGAGCTGAACAGCCTGACCCCGCTGAGCGACGTGCGCCTGGAGATGGAGGTGGAAGTGCTGGCCGACGAGATCGAGGGCCACTTCGGCTTCGCCTTCATGAAGTCCGCGGAGGAGCCGGTGGCCTCGTTCCTCACCACCAACAGCGAAGGCGTGCCGCGGGGGCCTTATCACAAGGGCGACCGCTTCACCGTTGCGCTGACGGTGCGCAGGCTGGCGATGCGCGTGGGGGACTTCTACGTCATCGGCGGTCTGGCCGACAAGAGCGGCCTGCTGTGGTACGAAACGAAATTCTCCCGCTTGCTGCATGTAGCGGCCAACAAGGGCGTCGGGCCGATGATCATGGAGTCGGAGTGGTCGGTGACGAGGCAGGAGCCAACCGCTGATTGAGCGCCTGGCGGCGCTGGCCTAACCCGAATGATGCACCAGTTCATCTGCCCGGCGTTGGCTCCTGCGTCGCTTTAACGACTACATCTCCTGTAGGCGTGCGGCTGCCCCAGGGCCCGCCCTCCGTGGCTTTACTATCAGGCTCCGTGATTCGCCAAGTTATGCATCTCTCGCCAAGGCCGTATCTGTTTGATTTCATCAGCTAATTCATCTTCTGCGATTTCAGTATCATAGGCCGCCTGCGCTCTTAGCCAGTAGCCATTGGTTAATCCGAAAAAGCGACAAAGTCTTAAGTCTGTATCTGCCGTAATGGAACGATTACCAGCGACGATAGCGCCAATTCTTTGCGCAGGTACCTCAATCTCCTTGGCCAGCCGATATTGAGAAATGCCCATAGGATCGAGAAACTCTTCCTTTAACAGTTCGCCGGGCGAGATGGGCTGTAGTTTCCTCATAATTCACCTCCTAATGATAATCCACTATCTCTACGTTCGTCGCACCCGCCGCCGTCCAACGAAAACAAATTCGGAATTGGTCATTAATTCGAATGCTATGTTGCCCTTTTCGATTGCCCTTCAAGGGCTCTAAGCGATTACCTGGCGGTACTTTTAAATCCGATAGTTTTTCTGCGACCTGTAGTTGTCTAAGCTTACGTAGAGCCACTCTTTCAAATCTTATAAACCGCTTTATCCTCTGGCCTTCGGAAAGTGCTTCTGTCTCGGGGCAATTGAAAGATGCAATCATGCGCCAGATAGTAACGCCTGGCGTTATTAACATCAAGCATGACTATCGCCAACTGGCTCCCGAACCGGAGGCGCGTAACATTCACTGGAACAGCAGGTCCTCCTCTCGCACCTGCGCCGGCGCGGTGTCAGGCAGGCGGCCGTAGGGTTCGACGCGCAACACCCGGGGTCGTTCTGTGAAACTGCGCACCTCGATGATCTGCGAGCGGGCCTGGGTAACCGGGTCGGGGTTGGGGAATTCCTCGTCGGCCGGCGGCTCCCGCTCGCCGC
>JBBDSI010000389.1:9624-14251 GCA_040905005.1 Pseudohongiellaceae bacterium | reverse complement strand
CCGAACTATTCATGAAGAGTTCGGGCCAGGCGTGTCCGCGTACGCGCGCCCGGGCTGGTGGTAAAGCCATCCGCTTGCGTTGGCACGCACACAATTGCTTAACAGCTCGGTCAGGAAGTACTAAACTGTTGCGCCGTTTTACCCCTGATCCACGGAATAATAATGATGCAAGAAAAAGAGAGCTCTCTGATGGCCCAATGGCCGGTGAATACCAGCATGGAGGCATTCCGCGCAGCCTGGGTGCTGCAGGGTGAGGAATTCTGGCGCACGGTCTTCGAGATGCATCAGGACAAGATGCAAATCAAGAACCCGCGCATCGCCATCGGTAACCTCGAGAAGATCTTCACCGCCACCTTCAAACTCGCCAACAGCAAGGGCTTTCAGGCCATGAGCCTGAGAGACCTGAGCCGCGAGACCGGCATCAGCATGGGTGGGCTCTACGCCTATATCGGCAGCAAGGACGACCTGGCCTCGGTGATCGAGGGCGTGCTGCGCACCTACATCGAGCGGGTCATCGCCAGCCTGGCCGAGGAAGACCTGGCCCCGGTGGAACGCCTGCGCGCCATCGTCTTCGGCGAGATCTACATGATGCAGATCCTGTCGCCCTGGTATTACTTCTGCTACATGGAACTCAAAGGCCTCCCGCGTGCCCAGCAGGAACAGGCCATGCAGCTGGAGCTGCGTTTCGAGCAGATCCTGATCGATGCCTTTCAGGCCGGGGTCGAGACAGGGCAGTTCACCTGCGCCAAGCCCGAGCTGCTGGCGGCCCAGGTGCTGGCACAACTGCAGCAATGGCATCTCAAACACTGGAAGTTTCGCCTGCGTGAGGTCAGCATGCAGGAATACGCCCGCAGCATCCTGGACAATCTGTTGATTGTCCTCGGCGTGGATACCGCCGCAATGGACGAGGCGGTCGCTCCCGCCCCCGCAACTGTCAGAAAACTCGCGTAACCCGGGCGCGTTTTCGCCGCCTATGTCTCAGGGCCTCAGGCATTTTCCGGGTTGATGCCCCGCTTGCCGGCATAAAAGGTGCGAATCTCCGCCATGTCCCTGTCCAGGTCGCCGGTCGGCGTGAAGGAGTCGGCGAGGCCCGCCTCTTTGCTTTTGGTGTCTAGATAGCCTAGCAGGATCGGCACCTGTGCCAGGTGGGCGATGTGGTAGAAGCCGGTCTTCCAGCGCTCGACCTTCTTGCGTGTGCCCTCCGGCGTGTTCAATATCACCAGCTCATCGTGTTCCTGGTACTGGCGTACCGTCTGCTCGACCACGTTGTGCGCGGCGCTGCGGTCGACGGGTATCCCGCCCAGCCAGCGCATGAACCAGCCGAGCCCGCGGGGGAAGAGCGTGTGCTTGCCCATCCAGTAGACCCGCAGGCGCAACTTGAGCACCACCAGCAGCATGAGGGGGAAATCCCAGTTGCTGGTATGGGGCGCGGCGATCAGGACGAAGCGCTGCTGCGGCAGTTCCATGCCGCGCGTGCGCCAGCCCAGCAAGCCGAGCAGGGCGCTGCTGAGCAGACGCAGCAGCGGGGTCAGCAGCGGCGTACAGAAGACGGTGGTGCGCATGTGCGATGGGCCGGCCAGGGCGCGATCCTCTCTCTGCTCTCTCACCGGTCTCACCGGTCGTCGCCGAACAGGCGCCTCAGCTCCGCCAGTGCGCGCTCCGCTTCAGACTGTGGTGAGTCGTCGGCGCTGTCCTGTGCGCACTGTGACTCCTCGCCGAACAGTTCCGCCAGCCCCGCCCGGGCGGCCCTCGTCTCGGCATCGTCCTTCTTCTGCCAGGCATTCGGGTTGGCCTTGAAGTAATCGCAGAAGTTGGCCTTGTCCTTATCCAGTACGAAGTCGGCGCGATCCTCGCGGCAGCCGTCGCTCAGTGTCGAATCATAGTGGCGGCAGGCGAGACAGACGTGCAGGTCGGCCTTACAGGTGCTGCATTCCTCGTAGCGGGAGAAGGGCAGGAGCAGGTTGCGCAGGCGGATGCCGCACTTCCAGCATTGCATGTCCAAGCTGCGACTGGCCATGGCTACCATTCCTGGAAAAAGTCTGCCGGGTCCGCGTCGACGAGACGGCGGGTGCTGTCCATTGCCGTACCGAGGTAGAGGAAGGCGATGATTTTCTCGTGCCCGGCCAGGCCCAGGCCCTGTTTCACCACCGGGTCATAGGCCATGGCGCCGGTGCGCCACATGGCACCCACGCCCTGGGCATAGGCGGCCACCAGCATGTTCTGGGTGGCCGCCGCCGCCGACAAGTCCTGCTCGAAGACCGGCACCTTGGGATGCTCGCCGGGGCTGGCTATGGTCACGATAATCAGCGGGGCGCGCAGGGGCTTCTGCCGGATGCGCTCGGCCTGGGTATCCGACAGGGTCGGATCGCCGGCGCGGGCGGCCGCGACGAAGAGATCACCAAGGCGCTCGCGGGACGCGCCGCGGATACACAGGAAGCGCCAGGGGCGCAGCAGGGCATGATCGGCCGCGCGCAGCGCCGCCCGGTAGATATTGGCGAGCTCTGCCTCGCCGGGCGCGGGCTCGCTGAGTCGGGGAAAGGAACTGCGGGACTGTAAGGCTTCGAGCGCGTCCATCATACGGCTTCCGCTGGCGTCGTGAGGGGGCAATGTTGCTGACTCTGCCCCCGGAAAGCAAGCGGGGCGGGCGCTGTGGCTCGGTGGCCGGGGAGGTTGCCGGTCTTATAACCTCATATAAATTAGGGTAATTCCTGACGGCTTCGTCATATTTCCGGCCGGTTACAAATGGTATACTTTCCCACGCCCTGGTCGATACTGTTCAGATAGCTTCGCGACAGATAGCTTCACACAGATAGCTTCGCGCCAGACAGCTTCGCGAGACAGCCTCTCGGTCCGGCGACGCGGCCGGGACTGGGAAAATTTTACACTCAAGTCAGTACAGACAGAATACAGTAGCAAGGACTATCGCATGAATTCCAAGGCCGATGTCATCGCCGTCAGCAGTGCCAACACCGACAGCACCGAAAAACCACTCTATCCGCAGGACAAGTCCCGCTGGTTCGGCTCGGTCAAGCGCGAGCGACTGCGCCTGGCCTTTTCCTTCTACTCCCCGGACGGCAACGAGATCGCGATGCCGATCGCGAGCATGTCGGCCTATCTCAAGCGTGATTTTCCCTGGGTGGACGTACTCTCGGAACCGGTACTGATTCTGCGCGATGCGGACAAGTACTCGCCGGAAAACTACGCCCGCATGATCGAGGAACTCGATGTGGACGTGATCGCTTTCTCCGTCATGAGTCCCCACTGGTTTCCGATGGAGCCCTATTTCGCCGAACTGAAGGAGCGCCTGCCGGACCTGCCCATCGTGATCGGCGGCTACCAGGCCATGCTGTCCCAGGACGAGACGATCGCCAACCCGAACGTGGATTACATCTGCGTCGGTGACGGCGAATACGCCATCGGCAACCTGGTGCAACACCTTAAAGGCACGAAGGACGGCCCGGTGGACGGCATGTGGGAGAAGTTGAGCGACGGCGAGGTGTTCAGGACCGAGCCGCATCAGATCGGTGACCTGGGGGCACTGCCGTTCCCCGACTATGAGGTCTTCGCCAAGGAAGACGGCTTCAAGGACGTCAATTCCTCGATCTTCGGGCCCAAGGGTAAACTCGTGCTGCCGGTCATGACCGGTCGCGGCTGCCCCTACCGCTGCACCTATTGCTGTAATACGCCCCTGCTGGAAGGCTGGAAGACCAAGAAGACGTTCCTGCGCAAATACGACCCCGAGGCGATGGTCGACGAGCTTGAGCGCCTGCGCGACAAGTACGGCGTGGGCTACTTCGAGTTCTGGGACGAGTTGTTCCTGTCCAACCTGAAGTTCGTGCGCGCCTTCTTCGAGATCTACAAGGAGCGACTGCGCCTGCCTTTCTCCATCAACTCACGCGTCGAGGTGATGAGCGAGGAGTTCTGCAATCTCGCCGCCGAGGCCGGGTGTCACACTATCTGGTTCGGCATCGAGAGTGGTGACGAGGAGTTTCGCACGAAGATGCTGGGGCGCAAGATGAAGAATCAGCAGGTTCTCGATGCCGCGGCAAACTGCAAGAAGGCCGGCATCAATCGCCTCACCTTCAACATCGTCGGCGCGCCCCTGGAGACCGCCGAGGGCATGCGCAAGACGCTGGAGCTGAACCGGCAGATCGCGCCCGAACACTTCTTCTTCTTCCCCTACATCCCCCTGCGCGGCACGCCGCTCTATAATATCGCCGAGCAGGAAGGACTGCTGCTGAAGACCAAGAAGAACCTGCATTATCTGTCGGCGGCCAACGATCGCGTGTTCACGCTCAACATGAAGGAGCAGCCGGAACTGCTGACCGCCGAGGAATACAACGAGATTTGCCAGGAGATGCTGGCCTTCCAGGAACGCAACAACCGCCTCACCTATTCCGACGATGAAAACGGCACTGCGGCGGACAACGCCACGGTAGACGACAAGAGCTTCGAGCTAAGGGAGGACGAGGCCCCCGAAGACATTGACCCCGGGGATGTAAACGGGGGTGTAAATGTAGCCCCGGCGATTGCCAGCAAGCAGAACAACTCCTTTATCGAGGGCGTACGTAACTTCTTCCGCAGCTAGTTCTTTGCGTTCTCTTAGTTTAACTATTAGTTTAACTAT
>JBBDSI010000389.1:6291-9524 GCA_040905005.1 Pseudohongiellaceae bacterium | reverse complement strand
TTAGTTTAACTATTAGTTTAACTATGACGAGCCTGAGCCGGCATCTGGGGATGCCGGCTTCGCTGAGGCCGACTCCAGCACCAGGGCAAAATTGAAGGTGCGCCAGGAAATCACGCTCATCAGCAGGTTGCCGCACACGGCGCCGGCAAAGAATCCCGTCAGGCCGAAATAGCGGCTGCCCAGCCACGCCAGTGGCACATAGAAGATGAAGAAGCGGGCGATGCTGAGGGCCAGCGCCGCCAGCGGACGATGCAGTGCGTTCAGTGAGGAGTTGGTGAGGATCACGACCCCCTGCAGCCCGTAACCCAGCGGCATGATCAGAATGAACAGGCGGATCGTGGCGATCACCTCGGGGTCATCGGAAAAGATCCCGGCGATCACGCCGGCGGCGAGTGCCAGCACCACATACAGCGCCAGTTGCCAGGCCATGATGAAGCGGATGGCCATCCGGTAGGCCTCGGCCACGCGTTCCATGCGCATGGCGCCGAAGTTCTGGCTGATCAGCGGCGGCAGCGACGAGGACATGGCCAGCACCAGCAGGGTGGCGATGGGCTCGATGCGCGCGCCGACCCCGAAGGCGGCCACGACATTATCCCCGAAACCGGCGGCGATCGCGGTCATCACACCCATCGCCAGCGGCGTCATCATGTTGGCGCCGGCGGCCGGAATGCCGATGCGCAGCATGTCCCGGCCGGAAGCCCGCAGCACCGCGCGGCTGGGCACGACCCGGCTCACCATCTCCAGGCGCACGACCAGCACATACATCAGATAGCCGAAGGCCAGCAGCCAGGCCACGACCGTCGCCCAGGCGGCGCCGGCGATGCCGAGGGCGGGAAACGGGCCCAGGCCGAAGATGAAGAAGGGATCCAGCACGGCGTTGATGAGGCCGGCGCCGGCCATCAACAGGCTCGGGGTCTTGGTGTCACCACAGGCGCGCAGCACGCTGTTGCCGGTCATGATACACACCACCAGCACACTGGCGGGCAGCCACACCACCATGTACGCACGGATCGGCGTCAGCAGGGCGTCGCTGGCGCCCATGGCGCGGAAGATCGTGTCCATGAGCAGCCAGAGCACCAGCACGACGGCGCAGGCAATCAGGAACGAGAGGTAATTGATGACCGTGGCGGCCTCGCGCGCCTTCTCCTCCTGGGCGCCGCCCAGGCATTTGGCCACTACCGCCGATGCGCCGATGCCGAGGCCGATGGCCAGGCTCATGACGGTGAAGGTAACGGGGAAGGTGAAGGAGATGGCGGCCAGCGCCTCGGTGCCGAGGAAGCTGATGAACAGCGTGTCGACCAGGCTGAAGGTAAACAGCGCAATCATGCCGACGATCATCGGCAGCGTCATGCGCACCAGTGCGTCTTTGATAGAGCCATCAACGAGACTGCGGCGACTGGGCGGGATCCGTGCCATGTTGCTTCTGTAGCGGTCCGGTTGTGTTGTTTAACCGCGCCTGGCGCGCATCTTCACCAGTTCGCGGAATAGCCTGGGATTACCGAAGATCAGTTCATTGGCAGCGCGGGTGTCGGGGCCGCCACGTTCGTCAGCAACGTAGCCGCCCGCCTCACGCAGGATCAGGGCGGCGGTGGCCAGGTCGGCGCCGGGGCCGCCAGCGCACCAGCCGGCGGACAGGCGGCCGCAGGCGACATAGGCCATGTCCAGCGCGCTGCAGCCGGACAGTCGCGGACTGGCGCCGGAGACCAGCAGATCGCGCTGCAGGCTGAGAAAGCGCTCTGCCTCCAGGCGCTGTGGATTGAGCCCGATCAGGGCGCTCGTCAGCTCCTTGTTGGCGCTGGTGCGTATGCGTCGGGCGTTGAGTTGCGCGCCACTACCACGGCTGGCGACAAACTCCTCGCGCAATAGCGGATTGAGCAACACCGCGTGGGTGACCTTGCCCTCGATCTCACAGGCGATGGCCACGGCGAACTGACTGTGGCCGTTGGCATAATTGCGACTGCCGGCCACCGGGTCGACCAGCCAGCGATGATCCGGATTCGTGCCCTCGGTGAGCCCGGAGATCCGGGACTGGATGCTGTACTCCGGGTAGGCCTTTTTGAGGTGATAGAGGATGGTCGTGTCCGCATGCGTGTCCATGGAGGTGACGAAGTCATCGCCGTCATCGCGGACGATGTCGATGCGGTCCAGGCGGTCGACGCCGAGAGCGAGGGTTTCCCCGGCGTCGCGGGCGGCGCGCAGGGCAATGTTCACCAGTGGGTGCATTAATGGATTTCCCGACGAATTGAAAGAGCGCTGAGCGGGAGTCAGGCCCGCCACGGGCTGGGCATGATAACAACATACTTGGGTACACGGAACTCTCTCGGAACTCTCTCGGAACTCTCTCGGAACTCTCTCGGAACTCTCTCGGAATTCTCTCGGCACTCTCTCCGAGGTCTCTCCGAGGTCTCTCCGAGGTCTCTCCGAACTCTCTCCGAACTCTCTCCGAGCTCTCTCCGATCTCTCGTAAAACTACCGGCGGCGCAAGCGGCTGCTATAATCGCGCCTCCTCAAACTGTGCAGCTCTGATTGTGCACCTCATCTTGTGAAGGTACCGCCGTGTTCGATCCCGACCGCATCAGGATAGTCCTGGTCAACACCTCCCACCCCGGCAACATTGGCGCCAGCGCCCGGGCAATGAAAAACATGGGTCTCCGCGACCTCGTACTGGTCGCGCCCGAAGAGTTCCCCAGCGGCGTCGCCGTCGGCAGGGCGGCCTCGGCCGTGGACATCCTCGAGCAGGCGACTGTGGTCGCCACGCTGGAGGAGGCGGTGGCCGACTGCGCCCTGGTGATCGGCACCAGCGCGCGCTCGCGCAGCCTGCCCTGGCCCATGCTGACCCCGGCCGCCTGTGCGGAGAAGGCGCTGCGCGAACACCGGCGCCACCGTGTCGCCCTGGTCTTCGGGCGCGAGGTCTCCGGGCTCAACAACGAGGAATTGCAACGCTGCCATTTCCACGTTCAGATTCCCACGGACGCGGACTACAGCTCGCTGAACCTGGCCGCGGCGGTGCTGGTGCTCTGCTACGAAGTACGCAAGGCGGCACTGGCGCAGGTCAGCGATAACGAGGCGCCTGCCAGCGTGATAGAAGAACCATGGGATCAGGAGAAGGCGACGGGAGAGCAGGTGGAGCTGTTTTTCGAACACCTGGAACGGGTTCTGGTGGCCATCGACTTCCACGACCCGGACAACCCCCGGCAGTTGCTGCAGCGACTGCGGCGCCTGTTCGGCCGGGT
>JBBDSI010000389.1:2672-6191 GCA_040905005.1 Pseudohongiellaceae bacterium | reverse complement strand
CGCCGGCTTGCTGCGCGCCCGGGGGTTACGTCCGGACGCTTCCTCCGGCGGAATCAGGTGGTGGGGGCCGTGGCCGATCAGGTCGTCCCGGCCGAGGCGCCGCAACGCCTGGCGCAACATCGGCCAGTTCTTTTCGTCGTGATAGCGCAGGAAGGCCTTCTGTAGTCGCCGGGCGTCGACGTCCCGGGTGACGGTCAGCTTCTCGGACTTGTAACGCACCTTCTCCAGCGGATTGCGCTCGGAGTAGTACATCGCCGTCGCCAGCGCCATGGGCGAGGGGTAGAAGGTCTGTACCTGATCCGGCTTGAAATCATGCGTCTTCAGCCAGAGGCTGAGGTTGAGCATGTCCTCCTCGTCACAGCCGGGGTGCGCGGCGATGAAATAGGGGATCAGGTATTGTTCCTTGCCGGCCTTGCGCGAGAACTTGTCGAACAGCTTCTTGAATTCGTCGTAGGCGCCGATGCCCGGCTTCATCATCTTGCTGAGCGTCTTGTCTTCGCTGTGCTCGGGGGCGATCTTCAGGTAGCCGCCGACATGGTGCGTCACCAGTTCCTCGACATACTCGGGGTCCTTCAATGCCAGGTCATAGCGCAGGCCGGAGGCGATCGCCACGCGCTTGACGCCGGGCACGGCCCGCGCCCGGCGATAGAGCTGTGTAGTCGGGCTGTGGTCGGTGTTCAGGTGCTTGCAGATGTTGGGGTAGACACAGGACAGGCGCTTGCAGGTCTTCTGGATTGCCGGCGACGAACAGTTCAGCTTGTACATGTTGGCGGTGGGCCCGCCCAGGTCGGAGATGGTGCCGGTGAAGCCCGGCACCTGATCGCGGATCTTCTCGATCTCCCGGATGATCGAATCCTCCGAGCGGCTCTGGATGATGCGGCCTTCGTGCTCGGTTATGGAACAGAAAGTACAGCCGCCGAAGCAGCCGCGCATGATGTTGACCGAGGTCTTGATCATATCGTAGGCCGGAATCCGCGCCGTGCCATAGGCCGGGTGCGGACGCCGCTGGTAGGGCAGGTCGAACACCCAGTCCATCTCCTCGGTCTCCAGGGGAATCGGCGGCGGGTTGATCCACACCTCCTGGGTGCCATGGCGCTGCACCAGCGGCTTCGCGTTATAGGGATTCGCCTCCTGGTGCAACACGCGCGAGGCATGGGCATAAAGGGCGGGGTCATTTCTCACTTTATTGAACGACGGCAGGCGGATATAGCTGCTGTGTGGATCGAAATCGACCTTGCGCTGCAGGGGCAGGGGCACGATGCGTAGTGGCTGGGTGTCATCGGCGGTTGGCGCCTGCTCGCCGCTCGCGTCGGTCTCAGCAGTGAAAGCATTGCCGGCGGCGTCGGTGTTGTGGAACTCGTAGGGATTCGGAATCCTGTCGATCTGCGCCGGCCAGTCGATGCGCGTGGAATCGACCTCGGTCCACCCGGCCGGCAGGTTGTCGAGGACCAGGGCGCTGCCGCGCAGGTCCCAGCATTCGCTGACCGGCCTGCCGGCGGCGACCTGGTGCGCCAGTTCCGTCAGGGCGCGCTCGGCGTTGCCGAAGAGCAGGATGTCGGCGTTGGCGTCGATCAGGACGGAGCGGCGCACCTGGTCGCTCCAGTAATCGTACTGGGCGATGCGGCGCAGGCTCGCCTCGATGCCGCCGATGACGATCGGGGTGTCGTAGTAGGCCTCGCGACAGCGCTGGCTATAGACGATGACGGAGCGATCCGGCCGCTTGCCCGCTTCGGCATCGGGTGTGTAGGCATCGTCGCTGCGCAGGCGCAGGTCGGCCGTGTAGCGATTGATCAGCGAGTCCATGTTGCCGCCGGTGACGCCGAAGAACAGGTTCGGTTTGCCCAGGCGCGTGAACGGCTCGGCACTGTCCCAGGCCGGCTGCGAGATGATCCCCACGCGAAATCCCTGCGCCTCCAGCAGGCGGCCGACGACGGCCATGCCGAAACTGGGATGGTCTACATAGGCGTCGGCGGTCACGATGATGATGTCGCAGCTGTCCCATCCGAGTTCGTCCATCTCGGCGCGGGACATCGGCAGAAACGGCGCCGTGCCGAAGCACTCCGCCCAATACCTGGGGTAGGAATCGAGTTTGCGCGGTTCCTCGCCGTGACGCGGGGCCGGGGTGGCTGCGGGGGAGGAGGTGGAGGTAGAGGTAGAGTCGCTGTGCTTCATAAGACGATGTACTGGTCCAGGGCAATGGCTTCGCCGTTGAGCAGCAGCTCGCTGTCTCGGAGACGCGCCTGCAGCCGGATGCGGTTATTGTCGAGCACGATGACACCCTGCTGCACGTAGGGGTCGACATAAGCGGCAAGGGGGCTGCGCAGCACCGCCTCGAGGTCCAGGTCGACATCCAGCTCCAGGCCCAGCGCGGCGACGATGCGGGCGATCGCGAGATTACGCAGTGAGGTCAGTCCCGGCAGGCCGGCCCAGTCTATGTCGAGGCGGACGCTGTGTGCGCCCTCGTAGACGGTGCCGGTCGCCGCGTTATTCAATTGCAACGGATTGCCCACCAGCTCCAGAGCCAGGTCCTGGCCGAGGTCGTTGAGCGACAGGCCCGATACCGTGCCGCCGCCGCTGACCTGCTGCTGGAACTCACTGAGCAGGGTGTAGTAGTTGCGAATGATCTCGCCTTCGAGTCCGTTCACGGCCGTGGTCAGGCTCAGTGCCGCGACCGGCAGCGCGCTCTCCATGCCGTTGACGTCAAACTGCTGCTGGATGTCCAGTCGGTCCGGCCCGGAGGGGTTGGGAGTCAGCCGCGAGGCGGCGGTAATGGAGTCGATGCGCACGGGCACGGGGCCGTCGCTGGCGATACCGGTGATCGCCACATCGGCGCTGGCCGGGGCCAGCAGGTCGTCCAGTTGCGCGGACTGACTCTGCAGGCGAATGCCGTCGACGCTAAAGCCGATGCCACCGGCCGCGCGGGCCTGCAGTCTGCCCATGGTGAAACTGAAGTCGGCGGACTGATCGCCATGGGCCACCATGGCGGCGTCGATGCCGCCGAAGAGGAATTCGCCGTCGGCGCCCGCGTAATCCACCGGCGTCACGGTGAGTCCCAGGCGCAGGGAGCGATCGAATCCCGCCAGCAGAGACAGGTCGATCTGTGGCGGCGGGAACGGCAACTCGGCCAGCGCCGAATTGAATTCCACGTCGTCGACCTCGGGCGTGAGCCGCGCGTAGGCGAGTCCCGGGCGCAGTCCCGCGTCGGTCCGCACCACGGGACCATGGTCGATGGTGTAGCGGACCGTCAGCGCGATGCGCTCGTTGAGTCCCAGCGGGTTATAGAGCACGTCGAGGACGCCGCTGCTGGCGAACCAGCCGCCGCTGTAGCTCCGTTCGCTGATACTGAGTTGCTGCCGGGCTTCCGCCGGAAACAGGGTCAGCGCGCGCTCGATGGTGTTATCGCGCACGCCGCGACCGATCAGGCCGGGCGCAAGCAGCAGGGCCAGAACGAGGAACAGAAGAATACCGAGGAGCAGCTTCGGCAGGCGGTGGCTCATGACAGGGTTCCCATGCGGTACC
>JBBDSI010000389.1:0-2572 GCA_040905005.1 Pseudohongiellaceae bacterium | reverse complement strand
GTGATCTTGTAGGCGCAGCGGCGGGCGCCGGCCAGCAGGTGATCGCTGCGCTCGACGGTCGCGCGCTCGGACAACAACTGCCGGAACAGGCTCAACTCGGTGCCACAGAACTGCGGGCATTGCCGGGCAGCGGCGCGGATAGGGCAGTGATTCTCGATCAGTAGCCAGCCGTCCGGCAATAGCCGCACCTCGGCCATGTAGCCTTCTTCGCTGCGCAGCCTGGCCAGGGCCTGCACCCGCTCGGCCAGTTCCTCGCCGCTGTCCTTCAGGCTCGCGGCGTATTGGCGTCCGAGCTGCTCGCCGCGGGCATCGACCAGCTCGTTGAGCGCGGTCTCGCCGAGGCGCTCGCGAATCACGTCGAGCAACTCCAGCGTCACCAGCGCGTGGCTGTCCGGGAAGCGCGCGTGGCCGGCGCCGGTCAGTTTCCACAGCCGCAACGGCCGGCCCCGGTGCTGGCGCGCCTCGGCGGTGGCGGTGACCAGGCCCTGCGCGGCCAGCTCCGTCAGGTGCTGACGCACGCCCATGGTGGTGATGGCCAGTTCCTTCGCCAGCAGGCGCACCGACTGGGGGCCTCTGGATTTCAGATAGTTAAGGATGCGCTCGTGGCTCTTGCCGGTTGCCATGGGGAGTTCCTGTGCAGACACCTGATCAATAGATCGGCCTCTTAAGCGAAGTATTTACTTATCATAATATACAGAGGGGGGCAGTATAGGCGAGTTGGCGCACTATTACTAAAGCTGATTATTTACAAATTTTGCGCCGTTACGGGCGTGGGTCCGCTGCCATTCCAGGCCGAATTACGGTAGCTTTGTCCGCATTCGCAGGTCAGGACGCCAATGGAGTCTTAGGGAATGAATTTCGACGCGCCCCTGCTCGTGACCTTCATCGCCTACCTGGCCCTGGTGCTGTTTCTGGGCATCAAGGCCTACCGCCGTACGCACGATCTCAGCGACTACATCCTGGGTGGCCGCAAGCTCGGCGTCGTGGTCACCGCGCTCAGCGTCGGTGCCTCGGACATGAGTGGCTGGCTGCTTCTGGGGCTACCTGGCGCCATTTATCTGAGCGGACTAAGCGAAGTCTGGATCGGCGTCGGCCTGGTCATCGGTGCGTGGTGTAACTGGCGCTTCGTGGCCAGAGACCTGCGCGTACACAGCATGCACGCGAGCAACTCGCTGACGCTGCCCGATTATTTCGAGAATCGTTTTCACGACCACAGTCGCGTCCTGCGCCTGTTGTCGGCGCTGGTCATCCTGGTGTTCTTTACGTTCTATACCGCCTCGGGTCTCGTTGGCGGCGCCATTCTGTTCGAGAGCAGTTTTGGTCTGGACTATGGGGTCGCCCTGCTCACCGGCGGCCTCATCATCGTCGGCTACACATTTATCGGCGGCTTCCTGGCGGTGTCGTGGACCGACGCAATCCAGGCGGGCCTGATGCTGCTGGCTCTGGTGATCGCACCGGTCACGGTCGTGGTCGACGCGGGAGGACTTTCCGAGCTGATGTCGCGGATGGAGGCGGTCAATCCGCAGAGTACTTCCCTGTTTGCCGGTATGACCTTTGTGAGCCTCCTGTCGCTCCTGGCCTGGGGGCTCGGCTATATGGGACAGCCGCACATCCTGGCACGCTTCATGGCGGCCGAAGCGCCCGCCCAGCTCACGCGCTCGCGGCGCATCGCGATGAGCTGGATGGTGATCGTGTTGATGGGCTCCGTCGCCACCGGTCTCGCCGGCATCCCTTACTTCGCCGAGGCGCCGCTGGACAATCCGGAGACCGTGTTTATCGCCCTCAGCCAATCCCTGTTCAACCCCTGGGTCGCCGGCATCATCACGGCGGCGATCCTGTCCGCGATCATGTCGACCATCGATTCGCAGCTACTGGTCTCTTCGAGCGTGATCAGCGAGGATTTCTACCGTGTGTTCGTGCGCCCGCGGGCAAGCGACCGGGAACTGCTGGCGGTCAGTCGCGGCGCCGTGGTGGCCATCGCGCTCCTTGCCCTGCTGATCGCCGCCGATCGCGACAGTCGCGTGCTCGACCTGGTGAGTTATGCCTGGGCCGGCTTCGGCGCTGCCTTCGGACCGGTCATCCTGCTGTCGCTGAAGTGGCGCGGGATGACCGCCGCGGGCGCGATCGCCGGCATGCTCACCGGTGCCGTAACCGTGGTCCTGTGGTCGAACCTGTCCGGCGGGCTCTTCGACCTGTATGAGATCGTGCCCGGTTTCCTGCTGGCGATCGCCGCCATCGTCGCCGTCAGCCTGTCATGGCCGCTTAACAGTCCGGCCGTCGCGCGGGACTATGAGGCGGCCCGGCAGCTGTTGTAATGTAGGGGGCAGCGCCCATAGCGTTTGCTCATGGCGAATTTCCAGGTGTCAGATAAAAAAGGCTCCTCCGAAAAATCTGTGGGTAGATGTTTCGCTCGGAGAGGGTGTCAACTGTATGATGTACAAGGAAAAATAACGGTGGCTGAGCACATTTTTTGGGTTGATTTTTTCCGGATCGATTTTTTGCTCTCGCCAAGACGCAAAGACGCCAAGAAAACCAATTGACACTGGCGCTTGAAATCTCGCCCGAAGAGAGC
>JBBDSI010000388.1:0-14448 GCA_040905005.1 Pseudohongiellaceae bacterium | reverse complement strand
TGAATCCGATCCTGCGCTACCGGTTCAACCGCGCCACGGCCGGCTCGGCCTGAGCGGCGGTCTCTTTTATTTGCCTGACCATGGCCTGTAAGCCGCTGCCCCGGGTGGGGCTGAGATGCCGCATCAGGTCCAGCTCGCCGAAATAGCCCTCGATGTCGAAGTCCCGGATCTCGTCCGGCGTCTTGCCATTGTAGGCGGCCAGCACAATCCCCAACAGGCCCTTCACAATGAAGGCGTCGCTGTCGACATCGAAATACAGGCGACCGTCTTTTTCATGGGGGACCAGCCAGACCTGGCTCTGACAGCCACGCACCAGATTCTCCTCCCGTTGCGCCGACGGGTCCATGGCGGGTAATTCCTTGCCGAGGTCGATGATATAGCGATAGCGCTCCTCCCAATCATCAAAAAACGACAGGGTATCGACGACCTCGTCGGCGGTGATTTCGGTACCGAATCGATTCATCAGAAAAACATGCCGGTTTCGAGCTGCGCCTCTTCGCTCATCATGTCCCGACTCCAGGGTGGATCGAAGACAAGGTTCACGTTGACCGATTCGACATTGGGCACCTTTCCGACCCGGTACTCGACGTCACCGGCCAGTACCGGCCCCATGCCGCAGCCGGGCGCGGTCAGGGTCATGTCGATATTCACCCGCTTGCTGTGCTGATCGACCTCCACCCGGTAGATCAGGCCGAGGTTGACAAGATCCACCGGAATCTCCGGATCATACACGGTCGATAGCGCTGTCCAGACCTGCTCCTCGCTAATGCGGTCATCCGCCGGGTCGGGGAATGACAGGGTCTCCGGCTCCAGCCCCAGAGCTGCGGCATCCGTACCATCGACCCGCAACATCTGACCCTCGGCCACCACGGTGTAGTTACCCCCCAGGCTCTGGGTGATTCGCACAAAGGAATCCTTCGGTATGGTTACCGGTGTGCCGTCCGGAACCCGGCGTGCCGGACAGTCGGACTGGGCCAGTGCCATCTGTTGTTTCATGGATCAATCCGAGGCTATGTTGAAGCTCTCCCCGCAACCGCAATGGTCCAGGGCGTTGGGGTTGAGGAAGCGCAGTTGCCGGTTGACACCCTCTGTCACCAGGTCGATCTTCGTGCCATTGATGATACCCAGGCTGTCGGGGTCCACACGCAGTTCCAGGCCATGACCAACCGGGACCTTCAGGTCACGCTCATTGATATTGTCGCCGCCCACCATGTCCACGACGTACATGTAACCGGTACAGCCGCTCTCCCTGACGCTCAGGCGCACGGTCTGCGCATCAGGATCTTTCTGCAGCTGTCGGCGGAAATGTTCGGCCGCCTCATCGCTGATACTGAGGTCGATTTTTGTCGGATCGAATGATTCAACACTCATGCTGTCACCTCTTGCAGAAGACGTTTAGCCGGATTATTCATGAATAATCCGGGTTAGAGCAGAAAGGTCCGCGCCTTATCCAGGCCCGCGAACAATCGCTCCACGTCATCGAATGTGTTGTAGAAACTGAAACTGGCCCGAACCGTGCCGGGAATCCCGTATTGTGCCATGATCGGTTGCGCGCAGTGATGGCCGGTGCGTACCGCTACGCCCTGCTGGTCCAGGAGCATGCCCACGTCGGAAGGGTGCGTGCCGTCCAGCAGAAACCCAAACACGCTGGCGCGATTTTTGGCCGTCCCGATCAGCGTGAGGCCCTCGCGTTCGTCGGCGGCTCGCAAGGCGGCCTGGAGCAGTGCGTTCTCGTGCCCGGAGGCTCCGGCCCGATCCATGTTTTGCAGATACCCGATGGCGGCACCCAGGCCGATCACGCCGGCAATATCGGGCGTGCCGGCCTCGAAGCGGTACGGCAGCCCGCCATAGACGGTCCCCGCAAAGCTTACCGTCTCGATCATCTCGCCCCCACTCTGATACGGCGGCATCGCCTCCAGCAGCACTGTCTTGCCATACAGTACGCCGATGCCCGTGGGGCCGAACATCTTGTGCGCCGAGAACGCGTAAAAATCACAGTCCAGCGCCTGCATGTCCACCGGCCAGTGGCCGACTGCCTGAGCGCCATCGATCAGGACCAGAGAGCCGGCATCATGAGCCAGCCGGGTGATCTCCGCCACCGGATTGATGGTGCCCAGGGCATTGGATACATGCCCGATAGCCACCATCTTCACGCGTTCATCCAGCAGGGCACGGAACGCGTCCATGTCCAGGGTGCCGCTCTCGTCCACAGCGATAACCTCGACCGTGGCTCCGGTCTGCTCGGCCACGATCTGCCAGGGCACGATGTTGGAATGGTGCTCCATCGCCGACAACAGAATCCGATCTCCGCTCTTCAGATTCGTGCGGCCCCAGCTACTGGCCACCAGGTTGATGGCCTCCGTGGTGCCCCGGGTCCAGATGATCTCGTGACTCTCCGCCGCATTGATGAACGCGGCGACATCCCGGCGCGTCTGCTCGAAGCGTGCCGTGGCACGGTCACTCAGCACATGGGCCGCGCGGTGCACATTGCTGTTGTCATGGCGATAGTAGTCGCTGATCGCATCGATCACGCGCTCTGGCTTCTGCGTGGTCGCCGCATTGTCCAGGTACACCAGTGGCTTCCCGTTCACCTGTTGCTGCAGGATCGGGAAATCACGGCGCACGCGCTCCGCGTCAAAGGGCAGGGTGTTCCGGTTGTTCATTGCAGTCGCAGACTCCACCATCAGTGCCTTCCTCCGGCTTCCTCCGCGACTGCCTCGTTCGGCACCTGCGAACCGGCCTCGCCGATCAGGCTGTCACTGTTCTCGAACAGCAACTGCAGATGGCGCTGCAGGTAGTCGCGGATCTCTTCGCGGGGCAACTGTTGTATCAGCTCGTTGATGAAACCGAAGCTGAGCAGGATGCGCGACTGCTCGGCGCTGATGCCGCGGCTCTGCAGATAGTACATCGCCTTGCCATCGAGCTGGCTCACTGTCGCGCCGTGTGCGCAGCGCACATCATCGGCATAGATCTCCAGCTCCGGCTTGGTGTCGATCTCGGCGTTGCGCGAGGTCAACAGGTTGCGGTTATTGAGTTCCGCCAGCGTCTTCTGGGCATGGGGATGAATGTGGATCCGTCCATTGAACACGGCCCGGGCATGGTCGCCGATGATGCCGCGGAATACTTCCTCCGTGGTGCCATGGGGGGCCGCGTGTTCGATATTGGTATGATAATCCAGTAACTGCCTGCCATGTGCGAGGTAGATCCCGTTGAGTCTCAGCTGCCCGCCGGGCTCTCGATGAGTGACCTGGTAGTCGATGCGCTTGAGTTGGCTGCCCTCGGCGATCGTGAAGCTGTCACAACGGGCATCCCGCTGCAGGGCGACGTGCACACCGCCGATGTGCAGTAGGCTTTCATCCTCCAGGTTGATGCGGGTATGGCGGAACTCGGCGTTGGCGCCTACCGAGACCTCAGTCAGTGCGTTGACGAATCCGTTTTGCTGCCTGCCGGCCGAGACATAATGTTCGATCATTTCGGCGCGCGCGCCCTGTTCCATTACTACCAACACCCTTAAATTGGCGACCGAGGGCTGCGCCTGCGGCGTGGAGACATGCACAATATAAATCGGCCGATCCAGAACAGTCCTGGCCGGCACATGCAGCAGCACGCCCTCATTGGCCCAGGCGTTGCTCAGGGCGGCAAACAGGTGGCGCTCGGTATCCAGTATGGTGCCCAGTTTGCTGCGCAGTACTTCCTCTCCCCGGCCTTCCGTGCGGCTGAACAGGGACACCTGCTCAGGCAAGGTGTCGGACTGTGCCTCGTCGAATACGCCATTGACAAAAACCAGACGTATCCCCTCGATCGGTAGCAGCTCGATCTCATCCTGCCAGCCGGACTGCGGCTGGGCCCAGTCCTCGAACGGCTTCTCCTGCAGCGCCTTGAGCGGCGTGTACTTCCACAGCTCGGTCTTGCGGCCCGGCCAGGCGGAGCGCAGCCACTGCCGTGCGCCATTGTCGCGCAAGTCAGTCAGCCACTCGGCGTCGGGACCGCGCGGCTGCCGCGCGGCCAGTTTCAGTGCCTGTTGCTGGAAATCACCCATGCTCATGCCACTGCGTCTTCCAGCCAGCCGTAGCCCTTGTCTTCCAGCTCCAGGGCCAGTTCCTTGCCTCCGGATTTGACGATGCGACCAGCGGCCAGTACATGCACCCTGTCCGGCACGATGAAGTCCAGAAGCCGCTGATAGTGGGTCACGACCAGAAAACTGCGCTTACCGTCCCGCATCCCATTGACGCCTTCGGCGATGATCTGCAGGGCATCGATGTCCAGGCCGGAATCGGTCTCGTCCAGGATGCACAGCGAGGGCTCCAGCAACAGCATTTGCAGGATTTCGTTGCGTTTCTTCTCGCCCCCCGAGAAACCCTCGTTGACGCCACGCTTCAGGAAAGAGGGGTCCAACTGGATTTTCCTGCTGGTCTCCCGGGCCAGTTTCATGAAGTCGACCGAGGACATCGGCTCCTCACCGGAGTGCCTGCGCTTCGCATCCACGGCTGTCTTCAGGAACTCCATGTTGCTGACTCCGGGGATTTCCACGGGATACTGGAAGGCCAGGAACACGCCCGCAAGAGCTCGCTTGTCCACGGCCATGGCCAGCAGGTCGCGGCCATTGAATTTCACCGTACCACCGGTCACTTCGTAGCCGTCGCGGCCGGTCAACACATTGGCCAGGGTGCTCTTTCCGGAGCCGTTCGGACCCATGATGGCATGCACCTCTCCATCCCCTATAGTCAGGCTCAGTTCTTTCAGGATCGGCTCGCCCTCTACGGCAGCACTGAGCTCGTTGATCTCCAACATAACGATTTCCGTTCAATAGTGATTAAATACGATGCGGTGTCTGTAAGCGGGATCGATCAGCCGACCGACCCTTCCAGACTGACCTCCAGGAGTTTGCCCGCTTCCACTGCGAACTCCATGGGCAGCTCCCGGAACACTTCGCGGCAGAAGCCATTGACGATCATCGACACGGCCTTCTCCGCGTCAAGACCACGCTGCTGGCACAGGAACATCTGTTCGTCGCTGACTCTCGAGGTGGTCGCCTCGTGTTCGATCACCGCACTGTTGTTGCGGCTCTCGATATAGGGGAAGGTGTGGGCACCGCACTGGTCGCCGATCAGTAAGGAGTCGCACTGGGTGTAGTTGCGCGCCCCCTCGGCGCCCGGGTTGATGCGCACCAGGCCGCGGTAGGCGCTCTGGCTGTGTCCCGCGGAGATGCCCTTGGCGATGATGGTGGAGCGGGTGTTTTTGCCCAGATGGATCATCTTGGTGCCGGTGTCGGCCTGCTGCCAGTTGTTGGTCAGGGCCACCGAATAGAACTCGCCGACGCTGTTGTCGCCTTTCAGGATACAACTCGGGTATTTCCAGGTCACGGCAGAGCCGGTCTCGACCTGGGTCCAGGAGATGTGGGCATTGCGGTGCGCCATACCTCGCTTGGTGACGAAGTTGTAGATGCCACCCTTGCCGTCCTTGTCCCCCGGGTACCAGTTCTGCACCGTCGAATACTTGATCTTCGCATTGTCCATGGCCACCAGTTCGACGACGGCGGCATGCAGCTGGTTCTCGTCCCGCATGGGCGCCGTGCAGCCCTCCAGGTAGCTGACTTCGGCGCCTTCCTCGGCGACGATGAGCGTGCGTTCGAACTGTCCGGTGTTAAGCTCGTTGATACGGAAATAGGTGGACAGCTCCATCGGGCACTTCACACCCTTCGGGATATAAACGAACGAGCCATCGGAGAACACGGCAGAGTTGAGCGCCGCGAAGAAATTGTCACGTTGCGGAACCACGGTGCCCAGATGCTTCTTCACCAGCTCCGGGTATTCACGCAGCGCCTCGCTGATGGAACAGAAGATCACCCCGGCTTCGAACAGTTTCTTGCGGAACGTGGTGACAACCGAAACCGAGTCGAACACGGCATCGACGGCCACACCGGCCAGGGCTTCCTGTTCGTGCAGCGGGATACCCAGTTTCGCATAGGTCTCGAGTAGCTCGGGATCGACTTCATCCAGGCTCTTGGGTCGATCTTCCATGCTTTTCGGCGCGCTGTAATAGGAGATCGAGTCAAAGTCGATCTCCGGATAGTGCACATGGGCCCAGGTGGGTGTGACCATTTCGCGCCAGGCGCGGTAGGCCTTCAGGCGCCATTCCAGCATCCACTCCGGCTCTTCTTTCTTCGCGGAAATGAAACGGACCACGTCCTCGTTGAGCCCCGGGGGCAATGTGTCGGACTCAATCGCCGACTGAAAACCCGCTGCATAGTCCTTGCGGATCAGATTCTCGACCTGCTCACTCATGGTATACCTCGAAAAATCGCGGGGGCCTGGTGAGTACCCCGAAATACGCGGTGAATATTGTCGAATATCCGAGTAATTTAGTCAAGTATTTATCCCGGCACCAACATTGCCCGCATCGCGTAACTTGTCAGACGGATCGGCGATGCCGCATGGCGTTATAAGAGGTGCCCTAAAGTCAGAAGTCTGACAGTTGACTGAGATCATGTTCCATTATCCCTTCTTCCACTACTGTGAAGGTAATGAAAAAAGGCTTTGCCCGCTGGTACTGACCCATAGTCCAGAGATTTAAAAAGCTGTTCCGGCATCGGGTCCGTGGTGGGTACGGCTTGTTGTCTGGAAAATCGGATGGATTCCTATGAAGGCTGTCAAACCAAGAATACTGTCAGTGATCGCCTCGGCGCTACTCGTGCCCACAGCGGTTGCGAATGACCTGCAGGCGGAGTTCTACGGCCAGGGACATGTATCGGCTGACTCTGTCGATGGCGGGGAGAATCGAAGCGGATACTTTGCAAGTAACTCTTCACGGCTTGGGCTGCGCGGCCACCAGCCATTGGGCGGTGATGTTGATCTTGTTTTCCAGTACGAGCAGGGCCTGGACCTTACCGGTCAGGGGGAGAATGACGGCAACGGCCCCGCTTCGACATCGGGGCTGTTAACCGCCGCGCGCGTCAGCTTCCTGGGGCTGTCGGGAGAATACGGCAGCATACGGCTGGGCAAGCTCGATGGCCTGAATCAGTGGGTCTATGATTATAATCTCTTTGCCGACCAGGTCGGTGATCTGGGCAACCTGTGGGGTGGGACGGGCCTGGCGGGACGTATCAGCAATGCCGCGCAATACGTCTCTCCCCAATACCAGGGAATTACCCTTGGCCTGACCTATGTGCCGGAGGAAGGTGTGGACGATGCCGATCTGGCTCTGATCAAAGCTGACTATGTGAACAGCCGGCTGAAACTGGGTCTGGCATTCGCTGATATCGGCAGAGACTGGAGAGTCGGCGCACTGACCGGCAGCCACCAAACGGGGAACTTCACGGTGGGTGCCGGCTGGCAACGCGAGGAGTCAATTTCAGATATTCGGGGTAATGACCGTAACAGCTACACGGGTGGTGCCTCTTTTGCACTACAGAACGGGGTTGTTCTCAAGGCCCAGGTCGCACACAGCGACTCCTCGCTGGCCGGTTTCGATGCCACGCAATGGTCGGTCGGGGCGGAGTATCCGTGGGATCCCGCGCTGACCCTGTATCTGGTTTTCGCTACTGTGCGAAATGGGGATGAGGCCGCTTTCGCGGCGAACGGCTGGGGCAAAGGCGATGCGGTCTTGCCGCCGGCGGGTCAGAATCCGAATGCGGTGTCGTTGGGCATGGTCTACCGGTTCTCCATTGGCGACGGCGATCAGTGACTCGCGCAGAGGTCATTCGGTATTATCAGTCGCCACTTTGGTATTAATTACACATGAATCATGCTGCGCGCAGGAGTTGTCACCATGTCCTTATCACGACGCGATTTTTTCAGGCTGACCGGCGCCGGAGCAGCCACCACCATCGCCACGGGCGCGCTGGCCCAGGACGTAACCCAGGGCCGTGACGGCGGTTCCGACCGGCCGGACTATCCAGTCACGCAGATAGCCACCGTCGCCGATCTGACGGTCAATCAGCCGGTGTCCTTCACGTACCCGGATAGCCGCTCCCTTTGCAGCTTGCTCAAATGCGGCGAGCCGGTGCCGGGGGGAGTCGGGCCGGGGCGTGATATCGTGGCCTTCAGCATTCTCTGCCCACATATGGGCTGCCCCACCAGTTATCAGCCGGAGTCACGGCGCTTCCGTTGTGGTTGTCATTTTAGTCTGTTCGATCCGGAGATGGGTGGGCAACAGATCATGGGGCAGGCGACTCAGGACCTGCCGCAGGTAACGCTGCGCTGGGACGAGTCGAGTGGGGCTATCCACGCGGTAGGCATGACCGGCCTGATCTATGGTCGCCAATCCAATATTCTGCCTGAAGCCTAGTACCTGAAAATCCCTGGTACCTGACAAATCCCTGGTACCTGACAAATCAAAGAGGCGTTGCAATGAGTCTTTTTACGGATCGTATCCCTCTGCCTCCGGCTGATGCCGAGACCACTAATCTTACCTGTCATTTCTGCATTGTCGGCTGTGGTTACAAGACCTACAAATGGCCGGCCGAGCGTGAGGGAGGGCCGCGACCCGAGGATAACGCCCTGGGCCTGGATTTCACACAGCAGATCGGGCCACTGCAGACCTGTCTGACACCAAGGATGGTCAATACCATCAGCGATGCGGACGGGCAACGCCACCATATCATGATCGTGCCGGACCGCGACTGTGTTGTGAACAAGGGCCAGGCCTCCACCAGGGGCGGGATGCTGGCGCACCTGATGTACAACGGTCACGGACCGTCTGCCAGCCGGCTCACCCATCCCCTTGTCTACCGCGGTGCACAATGGGCAAGCAGCACCTGGGAGCGGGCGCTGGCGCTGTATACCGGACTGACGCGGCGCATCCTGGATGAAGACGGCCCCGATCAGCTGTTCTTCAATCTGTTCGATCACGGGGGTGCCGGTGGTGGCTACGAGAACACCTGGGCAACCGGCAAACTGATCTTCTCCGGACTGGGTACACGGATGGTGCGCATCCACAACCGCCCGGCTTACAACTCCGAATGCCATGCCACCCGGGACATGGGCATCAATGAGCTCAACAACAGTTACGAGGATGCGCAGCTGGCCGACGTGATCTGGTCGATCGGCAACAATCCTTACGAGACTCAATCCAACTATTTTCTGGAACATTGGGTCCCCAACCTGCAGGGCGGCACACGCGGCAAGAAGAGCGAATGGTTTCCTGGCGAAACCGTGGGCCGTGGCCGGATCGTGTTTGTCGACCCCCGTCGTAACCCCAGCATCGCCATCGCCGAGCAGGCGGCCGGTATGGATAACGTATTGCACCTCGCACTCAACCCCGGAACCGATACGGCACTGTTCAACGGCCTGCTGACCTATGTGGTGGACCAGGGCTGGATCGACCGCGAATTCATCGAGCGACGGACCAGCGGCTTCGAGCAGGCGCTACAGGCCAATCGGCTGAGTCTGGCCGAGTGCAGCCGGATTACCGGGGTACCGGAGGCGCAGATCCGTCAGGCCGCAGAATGGTCCTATCGACCCAAGGAGTCGGGGCACATGCCCCGCGTCATGCATGCCTACGAGAAGGGTGTGATCTGGGGCAATGACAACTACCGCATCCAGTCGGCCATCGTGGACCTGGTGCTGGCCACGGGTAATGTGGGCGGACGCCGCGGAGCCGGTGTGGTGCGTATGGGTGGCCATCAGGAAGGCTATGTGCGCCCGCCGTATCCTGGTGGCCGGCCGGCGCCGTATATTGATCAGGAGGTGATCGCCGGCAATGGCAAGATGCTCACCGCCTGGGCCTGTGATGCATTCCGTACCACCAATGACGCACAGACCTATCGAGCGGCAGTGATACGACGGGCCAATATCGTGCGCGAGGCAATCGATGCGGCGTCGGCGGCGGATACCGGGGAGCTGATCGATATCATTTACGAGGCGGTCACCGAGCGGGGCGGACTGTTTGTCACCTCCATCGATATCTATCCCAAGCCCATCGGTGAAGCGGGACACATGATGCTTCCTGCTGCCGTACCGGGTGAAATGAACCTGACCTCGATGAACGGGGAGCGGCGTATGCGACTCTCGGAGAAGTTCATGGATCCGCCGGGTATTGCCAGACCCGATTGCATGATTGCGGCGGATATGGCCAATGCATTGCGCTCCCTTTACCGGGAGGCAGGCAATACCTCGATGGCGGATCGTTTTGCCGGCTTTGACTGGGACAGCGAGGAAGATGCGTTCATGGACGGCTTCAACCGGCAGGAAAGTGAGCTGGTGACCTATGAGCGCCTGCGCGCCCTGGGTAACAATGGGGTGCAGCTCCCGGTCCAGGGGCTGGACAATGGCCGGCTTATAGGCACTGAAATATTGTACACCGAGCGTTTTGATACCGAGGATGGTCGCGCCCGCTTTCAGCCGGCGCCGTGGAACGGCCTGCTACCCCAGGCACAGGCACAGAAGGACAAATACCCGTTCTGGGTCAATAACGGCCGTGTCAATGAGCTGTGGCAATCGCAGTACAATGACGAGCATGTGACCTACCGCACGCAGCGCTGGCCCATGTCCCTGGTCGAGGTCGGCGAAGCGGACGCGCAGCGCCTGGGTATCGCTAACGGTGACGTGGTGGAACTTTACAACGATTACGGTATCACTCGCGGCATGGCCCACATTGAACCGAGTATCCGCGAGGGTCAGCTTTTCATGTTGGCCATGGGGTATGACGGAGTGCAGGGAAATATCACCACGCCGGCTGTGGATGAGAACATCATTCCTTACTACAAAGGAAGCTGGGCGGGGTTGCGCCGCGTGGGTGATGCAGGTTACAGCCGTAGTGTCAGCGGCAAGGGGCGCCATTTTTAAAGTGTTTCCAGAGGCCGCACGGAGCGGAAAAATCGGTCAGAGGAATTTTATGTCCTACACATTGCTGGTGCTGTGTGGTGGCGAAGGGCGCCGTCTGCATGGTCGCGACAAGGGCTGGCTGACAGTCGATGGCGAGAGCTTTGTTGCCGCCACTGTAAGAAACCTGGTAGCTCCCGGGAGTGAGCGCTGGAGGCCGGCCGTTATCATCAGCGCCAACAGAAACCTGCATTCGTATGAGACACTCGGGTACCGGGTGGTGAGGGACCTGCGTCCGGGGTTCAATGGCCCGCTTGCCGGCATCGAAGCGGGCCTCGCTGCACTCTGTCGGGTTGCACAGGCTCGTACTTGCCAGGCAGATCTTCTGCCTGTCATTATCGTGCCATGTGATATGCCTTTCCTGCCATTGGATCTGACTGTAAGGCTGCTTGCTGCGCTGGACCGCGAACGGACAATCGCGGTTGCCTGCACCCGCGAATCAGGGAGAACGCAGCCGCATCCGTTGTGCATGGCGTTTCATGCGCGAGTGTGGCGGCAGGATCTAACGACGTTTCTCGATCAGGGGTATCGACGCGTTCAGGACTGGCTTGCGGACAAGCCCGTGGTTCATGTGCATTTTGATGACACAGACGCGTTCGTCAATGTGAATCAACCCGAAACGTATAGCGCGGTTTCCGGAGCGGGCTAGCCCGGACTATTCATGAACTGCCGTAGCGAGGGCGTCGAGATGCTTGGTAAGACAGCGTGGCGCGGACCGGAAGGCGCACAGGCGTACTTGACTGTACGTCGAGCACCTGGAGGGAGCACGCGCTGTCTTATCAAGTATATCGGCGTCCGCAGTAGGTAGTTCATGAATAGTCCGGGCTAAGGCTACGCTCGCACTGAGTAAGGCAAGTAAGGCAGGCCAGAGGGACAATGTCGGGGAGTTGCCCGAACGATACTTGTTCAGAGCAGATGAGCGGTGAGTGCCGTCCAGGATTTGTTTATGGCTCATTTTATCGCGCGCGTCGATGGGGCAATGGTCAAATAGGTTGACAAGGTCTTTTTCGCCAACCACCAACAGGAGTAGAAAATTGAGCAAGGATTTTAAGGAAATTGAATTAGACGTAGTCAGGAATCTGGATGCTCTGCGCAAGGGTGCGCCGGATACTATGAAGGCATTTGCTGCAGTGGCGGAAACATCTACAGCTACAGGCGCGCTTGATACCAAAACCAAAGAGCTGATGGCACTGGCGATTGGAATAGCCGTACATTGTGATGGCTGTGTTGCCTACCATACAAAAATGGCGCACCATCACGGCGCAACACGACAGGAAATAGTGGAAACCATCGCACTCTCCATTTATATGGGGGGCGGTCCAGCGGCAGTATACGGTGGAGATGCACTGCAGGCATATGATCAGTTTACAGGCGGCGATGAAATCAAGTAATACCACGTCAGGCCCCATGCGGCATTGCTCAGAGGGTCCCCAGGTATGAAGTTTATCGAATCGCCTCCACGCTTTCTGTTTTTCACGGGCAAGGGGGGTGTCGGTAAGACCTCCATCGCCTGTGCCACCGCCGTGCAACTTGCCGAAGGCGGCAAGAAAATATTACTGGTCAGCACTGATCCGGCCTCGAATGTCGGTCAGGTGTTTGATGTCCGTATTGGTAATTCTGTCACGCCTATCCCTGCGGTCAAAAACCTGTCAGCACTCGAGGTCGATCCCCGGGATGCGGCCGAAGGCTATCGCCAGCGCATTCTCGGACCTCTGAGGGGGGTAGTACCCGAGGATGAACTCAGGAGTATCGAAGAACAGCTTTCTGGTGCCTGCACCGCGGAGATTGCCGCGTTCGATGAGTTCACTGCCCTGTTGACCGATTCAGCCCTGATTGGGGAATATGACCATATCATTTTCGACACGGCGCCAACCGGCCATACCATCCGCCTGCTGCAGTTACCCGGTGCCTGGAGTGACTTTCTGGAAGAAGGAAAGGGCGATGCCTCCTGCCTCGGGCCGCTGGCAGGATTGGAAAAACAGCGTCTGCAATACAGCGAGGCTGTTGCGGCTCTGGCAGACTCCAAGCGTACTCGCCTGATTCTGGTGGCGCGTGCCCAGGCCTCGACCTTGCGGGAGGCAGCACGTACCCGTGAGGAACTGGCAGCCATCGGTCTGCGCAAGCAGCATCTGGTGATCAATGGGGTCTTGCCCGCAGAGGAGGCAGGGAAGGACGAGCTTGCCGCCGTCATTCACCAGCGTGAACAGGCCGCCATTGCAGCGATGCCCGAAGCGCTCAAGGATCTGCCGAGGGATCAGATACCGCTGAAAACATTTAACCTGGTGGGGCTTGATGCCCTGCGGTTGTTACTGAAGGATTCCGAATCGGGGCGTGAAGACAAGCTGCCTGAGGGCGAACCACTGACGGCACCGACCCTGTCCATACTGGTCGATGAAATTGCAGCCAATGGTCACGGCCTGGTCATGGTAATGGGCAAGGGCGGGGTGGGCAAAACCACACTGGCGGCTGCCGTTGCGGTAGAACTGGCCGAACGCGGCAGTGAGGTTCACCTTACCACCTCTGATCCTGCGGCTCATCTGACAGAAACATTGAGCGAGGCACTGGCTCGCCTGACGGTAAGTCGAATAGACCCGCAGGCTGAAACCGAACGCTATCGGCAGCATGTGTTGGCAACTAAAGGTGCGAAACTGGATGCGCGGGGACTGGCCCTGTTGGAAGAAGACCTGCGCTCACCCTGCACGGAAGAAATCGCCGTGTTTCAGGCGTTCTCCCGCATTATTCGGGAAGCAGGCAAAAAATTTGTGGTGATGGACACTGCCCCCACCGGACACACCCTGCTATTACTTGACACAACCGGTGCCTACCATCGCGAGATCGAGCGGCAAATGGGAGACAAGGAAGTACGCTTCACCACCCCCATGATGCAACTACAGGACCCGAAGCAGACCAAGGTATTGCTGGTAACACTGGCGGAAACGACGCCGATTCTGGAGGCCGCCGGCCTGCAGGAAGACCTGAGGCGTGCCGGTATCGAACCCTGGGCCTGGATCGTCAACAACAGCATAGCAGCCGCACACACCCGTTCTCCTTTGCTGCTGCAGAGGGCCCTCAATGAACGTCGCGAAATCGAACAGGTGGCGAAAAACCACTCCCGACGTTATGCAGTGGTTCCTTTACTGAGCGAAGAACCTGTCGGCGTCAGAAATCTGTTGGCCCTGTCGCGCACATAGAGGGATGAAGAATGAGCAAGGCGCAGGCAATCGATTTGATAACGCCACCCCTTCTCATGGATAGCCTTATGCATTGCTACCGGTCTCGCACCGGCCAGGTGCCTGCCACACATTTTCCCGGGACGCTCTCCATCGGGCTGAGTGTCGCGGTCTCCGCCCATGTGGAGCTGTGCACGAGCTGCCGCGATCACTCCGGCGCGCTGGAGGCCGAGGCCACCCGGGCCTGGCTACAGCACCCGCAGCCGGAGTCGGTGTCGCACAGTTGTCTGTGCTTCGCGGTACTGGACAGCCCGCTGACCTTTACCCGCGGCCTGGCCCGTCTGCTGAATCCGATCCTGCGCTACCGGTTCAACCGCGCCACGGCCGGCTCGGCCTGAGCTCAGGAGCCCTCTGACTCAGTCAGGATTACTTACCTTCTGCTGCGCATCGATATTCAT
>JBBDSI010000387.1:0-2372 GCA_040905005.1 Pseudohongiellaceae bacterium | reverse complement strand
GCCCCCTCTATCCTGTCCGCCGACTTCGCCCGCCTGGGTGAGGAAGTGCAGGCCGTGCTCGATGCCGGAGCCGACGTCGTGCATTTCGACGTCATGGACAATCACTACGTGCCCAACCTTACTATAGGCCCCATGGTCTGCGCGGCCCTGCGCAAGCATGGCATCCGGGCGCCCATCGACGTGCACCTGATGGTGCGGCCGGTGGACCAGCTCATTCTCGACTTCGCCAAGGCCGGCGCCAGCTATATCAGTTTTCATCCGGAGGCCAGCGACCACATCGACCGCTCGCTGCAGCTCATCCGCGATCAGGGCTGCAAGTCCGGGCTGGTGTTCAACCCGGCCACGCCACTGCACTGCCTGGAATACCTGATGGAGAAGATCGACGTGATCCTGCTGATGTCGGTCAACCCCGGGTTTGGCGGCCAGAAGTTCATTCCCGCGACGCTGAAGAAGCTGGAGCAGGTGCGCAAGCTGATCGACGACAGCGGCCAGCACATCCGCCTGGAGGTGGACGGCGGCGTCGGCATCGACAACATCGGCGAGATCGCCCGGGCCGGAGCCGACATGTTCGTGGCGGGCTCGGCCATCTTCGGCAGCGACGACTATGCCGCCACCATCGCCGCCATGCGCGCCGAGCTGGGTCAGAAACCCGGCGCACACCACTAGCCCGGACTAGCCCGGGCTGGCACAGGCGGGGCCATGAACGAAGCCGAATTCCAGGACCTTGCGGCAGCCGGTTACAACCGGGTGCCGGTGCTGCGTGAGGTGTTCGCGGATACCGAGACACCGCTGAGTGTCTATCTGAAGCTGGGCAGGGGCCGCTACAGTTATTTTTTCGAGTCCGTCCAGGGCGGCGAGAAGTGGGGACGGTATTCCATTATCGGCCTGCCCTGCCGCACGGTGATCCGGGTCGGCGACGGACATGTCACCGTCGAGACTGACGGCGAGGTCGTGGAAGAACGGGAGACAACTGACCCGTTCGCCTTCATCACGGAATTCAAGGCGCGCTACAGCGTGGCCCCGGTACCGGGCAGACAGCGCTTCGCCGGCGGTCTGGTGGGCTACTTCGCCTACGATACCGTGCGCTATGTGGAGACCCGCATCGGCCCGGCTCGCGGTCGCGACGACATCGGCACGCCGGATATCCTGCTGATGGTGTCCGAGGAGGTCGTCGTCTTCGACAACCTGCGTGGCACCATCTCCTTCATCAATAACGTCGACCCCGGCGTCGACGACGCCTTCGCCCGCGCCCAGGCCCGCCTGGATGAGTTGCAGGATGCGCTGCGGGCGCCGACGCCCCTGCCGGCGGCGCCCGTCGCCACAGTCGTCGGCGAACAGGACTTCCATCACCACTTCGCCCGCGGCGACTACGAGAATGCCGTCGACCGCATCAAGGACTACATCGTCGCCGGCGACGTCATGCAGGTGGTGCTGGCCCAGCGCATGTCGGTGGACTTCCGGGGTGATCCCATCAATGTCTACCGCGCCCTGCGCTACCTCAATCCCTCGCCCTATATGGTGTTCTTCGACCTCGGAGACCATCACGTGGTCAGCGCCTCGCCGGAGATCCTGGCGCGGGTGGAAGAGGGCAGGATCACCGTGCGCCCGCTGGCGGGGACCCGTCGGCGTGGCGCTACCGAGGCGGAGGACCAGGCGCTGGAGGCGGAGCTGCTGGCCGATGCCAAGGAGATCGCCGAACACCTGATGCTCATCGACCTGTCCCGCAACGACGCCGGTCGGGTCTCGGTCACCGGCTCGGTCACGGTGCCGCGCAAGATGTTCGTAGAACGCTACTCCCACGTCATGCACATCGCCTCCATCGTCGAGAGCGAGATGCGCCCTGACAGGACCGCGCTGGACGTACTACAGGCCACGCTGCCGGTGGGCACGCTCAGCGGCGCCCCCAAGGTGCGGGCGATGGAGATCATCGACGAGCTGGAGCCGGAGAAGCGCGGCATCTATGGCGGCGCCATGGGCTACTGGGCCTGGAACGGCAACATGGACATGGCCATCGCCATCCGCACGGCGGTGATCAAGGACGAAAAGCTGTTCGTGCAGGCCGGCGCCGGCATCGTCGCCGACTCGCAGCCGGCGGCGGAATGGGAGGAGACCCAGAGCAAGGCGCGGGCCATCGTGCGCGCCGTGCAATTGGCGGAGAACGCGCTGTCCCTCGATTGATTAGACTCCATCATTGAACTTGCTACGCAAGCTCGCGCATTGGGGTAGGTTTGGGGTTGGGGGGGCTGGTGCCTGGCGGTGGTGGCGGCAGGGGTTGTGCTCACCACGGTCCGCGCCGCTTCGAGGACAGTATTCTTGAATTGTTCCAAGGAACACTCTGGCCTTCGTCCCCTTCGGGCTGGACCTGTTCGGCG
>JBBDSI010000386.1:0-2379 GCA_040905005.1 Pseudohongiellaceae bacterium | reverse complement strand
ATTTTCGGGGCTTTCACGCACAGGCTGGTTTTGACAGGCAAGGTTCATGGGTCCGATTGACGAAGACGCTGCACTGATCGCTTCAGCGCTCAACGGTTCGGCCTTCGCCTGGGAGCAGCTCGTCAAGCGCTACGAGGACCGGATCTACAACCTGGGCCTGCGCCTGACCGGCAGCCGGTCTGACGCCATGGATCTGTTGCAGGAAGTGTTCCTCGGTGTGTACCGCAACCTGCACCGCTTCCGCGGCGACGCGAAATTCAGTAGCTGGATCTTTCGCATCGCCCACAACAAGGCGGTAGACCTGAATCGCCGCAGGCGCCTGCTGCTGCCGGCGGGATTCAAGGGTGAAGAGGAGGCCGGCGGCGACTACGAGGGCTTCGCCGGCGCAACGACCGACGAACCCGATGTGCGGGTCTCGGAGGATCAGCAGAACCGACAGATCGTCGCCATGCTGATGCAGCTACCGCTGGAACAGCGCCTGGTAGTGGAACTGAAGATCTACCAGTCAATGACATTCGAGGAGATCGCCGAGATGCAGGAAATCTCGGCCAATACGGCGAAAACCCGCTTTTACGCCGCCCTGAAGAAACTGAGAACGGCAACGGAGGAAAACGATGTCCTGTCCGCGAACTGAATACCTGATCCAGGAAACCATGAACGATGATTTGGCGCCCCTGGCCGGCGCGGAGATCGACCGTCACCTGGCCCAGTGTGCCGACTGCCGCGCCGAACTCGATGCCATCGAGCACACAGCGAATACGCTGGCAGGCTGGCAGGCCGAGCGCGTGCCCCACTGGGACCGCGGCCGCGAACAGTTTCGTCGCGATCATCGCGTGGGCACCGAGTACCGGGGCCGATTCAGTCACTGGCAATGGCTCCCGACGGCAGCCTCCTTCGCCATGCTCTGCCTGATGCTGCTCAATACCACGGTGGTCTCCAGCGGACAGGGATTCGTCGTCTCTTTTGGCGGTGAGGCCTCTTTTGGCGGTGAGGCCTCTCTTGGCGGTGAGGCCTCTTTCGGCGGTGATGCGTCAGCGTCGACCCTGGATACCCGGCTGGCCGAGTTCGCGGCGGGTCAGGAAGAGGAATTACAGGCCATGATCGCCCGTTTCGAGGCGCGCCAGGACAGCAACAGCCTGCAACTCCTGCAGGCGGTGATGGAGCAGACGCAGCAAACCACGTCGGACAACCTCGAGCGCATCTATGCCTTCTTCGAGGACCAGCGCCTGCAGGATCTGCAGGACATGCGCTCCAGCTATCAGCAGCTGGTCGACAGTGACTATCAGACCATTCGTTCCCTCGAACAGCTCGCCCGCTATGTCAGCTACGAGGGTGAGGTGCGCTGAGGTGACGACGAGGTCAACACTGCAGCACGGCGCCCTGGCACCCGCCATACTCGCCCTGGTACTGAGCGTGGCGAGCATGCCGCTAAGTGCGCAGGAGGCTGATACTGGGCAGTTGCGCCAGAACATCGAGGTGCTGAGCGGCGTGCTGGAAGAGGCCCTGAACCTGAATGAGACGGCGGGTCTGTTCGGGATCGCCCTGGGCGGCGTGGAGAGCACTTACCTGCACGGTCAGGGCATCGTCATGGAAGTGCGCACGCCGCTGGCGAATCGCCGTAACCGTCTGAGCCTGGCCGCGCTGACCTCCACCATGCAGTCACTGGGGGCACGCGCCAATCCCTTCGAGGCGATGCGCCGCGGCGCGGTGCAGGAGACCGCGCGGGCCGAGACGACCGCCGCGCCGGCAGACACCTTTTACCGGCAGATGATGGAGCGCATCGCCGCCATCGATTATTCGCTGATCGTCAACACCGCCATTCAGCAGGCGTCCAACTCGGCGCGTTCCCTGCGCTCGCTGGCTGAGCTGGATGATGACGCCTATCAGCAGCTGCAGGCGCAGATCGAGGCGCTGCGTGAGCGCACGCAGTCGGGCCTGAGCGAAATGCGCGCGCTGGAGGTGGAGATTCGCCAGTCCGGCGCAGATGACGACAGCGTGGCCAGGGAGGCGCTCAGTGCCCGGCTGGACGCGCTGCTCGGACGCATCGAGCCACTGCGGGAGGAGGCTGTCGCCTTCGCCCAGGAGCTGCGCGACCGGACCGAAGCGGCGAGCGCACGCTACGGCGAAGTCTGGCGGCAGGAACTGGCACAATTCGAAATGGATCTGTATACCGCAGTGTGCGACTTTGGTGCGTCGCTGCGCGCGCTGCCGGCCGACGAACGCCTATCCATCATCCTCACCGGCCTCGGCGCGGATGCCGATGACAACCGCCGCACCGACAAGGTGCACGTGCTCAACAAGGCCGATATCCAGCAGTGTCAGAGCGGCACCATCGACGTGGCGACTCTGCGCGATCGCAGCGTCGAATACAGCTACTAG
>JBBDSI010000385.1:0-2388 GCA_040905005.1 Pseudohongiellaceae bacterium | reverse complement strand
CTAGTCCGCCCGCTCGAGAAAATTCTGCAAGAGCTGGTGGCCGTATTCGCTGAGTATGGATTCAGGGTGAAACTGCACCCCCTCCACGTCGAGCTCCCGGTGGCGTACTCCCATGATCTCGTCCGGCTCGCCGCCGGCAGCCACAGTCCAGGCGGTCTCCTCCAGGCAGTCCGGCAGGGTCGCCCGGTCGATCACCAGCGAATGATAGCGGGTCGCCGTCAGCGGGCTGGGCAGATTGCGAAATACACCGCCACCGCGATGATGGATAGCCGACAGTTTGCCGTGCATGACCTGTCTCGCCCGCACCACCTCGCCGCCGAACACCTCACCGATGCACTGGTGCCCGAGACAAATTCCCAGGATCGGCACCTGGCCGGCAAACTCCCGGATCACCGCGTTGGACACCCCCGCCTCCTTCGGCCTACAGGGGCCGGGGGAGATCACGATTTTCTCCGGCGCCAGCCGCGCGATCTCCTCCACCGTCACCTTGTCGTTGCGCAACACCTCCACCTCGGCACCCAGTTCCCCGAGGTACTGCACGACGTTGTAGGTAAACGAATCATAGTTGTCTATCATCAACAGCATGGAGCGCGTTCCCGGAAAAGAGCGGGATACCCCCGCCAAGGCAGCGCCAATCATAGCAAGCGGGCGGGTACTCTGTCCTTTACCGCAGCGGCGCTGTCCCTTACCGCAGCGGCGCTGTCCCTTGCCGCAGCGGCGCTGTCCCTTGCCGCAGCGGCGCTGGCAGCTCCCTGGTGGAATAAACAGCGAACAACAGTTGATCCCTCAAGAGAGCACGGGCGTAGGCCTGTCAGGAACAGAAAAAGAACAATCGAAATGTCGCCAACACTAAGCATCGTCTGGTTTCGCCAGGACCTCCGCCTGCGGGACAACCCCGCGCTGACCGCCGCTGCCGGCCACGGCCGGATTCTGCCCGTTTACATCCTGGACGACGCCAACCCCGGTGAGTGGCGCCCGGGTGCCGCCAGTCGCTGGTGGCTGCAGCAGTCACTGGCGGCGCTGGACGCCTCCCTGGACGGCAAACTGTGGCTACTGACCGGCGACCCGCTCGAGCTCCTGCCACAACTGGCCGCCAGGCACGGCGCCACACACGTCTTCTGGAACCGCTGCTACGAACCCTGGCACGTGCGCCGTGACCGCCAGCTAAAGCAAGTACTTACTCACGACGGCCTGACCGTAACCAGCAGCAACGGCTCGCTGATCTGGGAGCCCTGGACCAGTCTCAAGGATGACGGCACACCCTACCGGGTCTTCACCCCCTTCTACCGCAATGCGCGCGGCAACTGCGCCGCGCCAGGGGAGCCACTGCAAAAGCCCCGCAACCTGGCCCTGGCGGACTGCCCCCAGGGCGCCGACAAGCTGGCCCGGCTCGACCTGATGCCCGGCATCCGCTGGTACGACGGACTCGCGACGAACTGGACGCCGGGCGAAGACGGCGCCCACAACAAACTGCGCTACTTCCTCGAGCACGGCCTGGCCGATTATAAGGATGGCCGCGACTTTCCCGCCCGCCGCGCGGTCTCACGCCTGTCCCCGCACCTGCATTTCGGCGAGGTGTCGCCCACCCAGGCCTGGCAGGCGGCCGCTCGCCGCGGCGCGCAGGACGGCCGCGAGCAGGCGACCGAGCACTTCCAGCGCGAACTTGCCTGGCGCGAGTTCTCCTACTCCCTGCTCTATCACTTCCCGCAGCTCACCAATCGCAACATGAACGAGCGCTTCGACGCCTTTCCCTGGACGCGTGAGAAGAAGCTGCTGCAGGCGTGGCAACGCGGCGAGACCGGCCTTCCCCTGGTGGACGCCGGCATGCGGGAGTTGTGGGAGACCGGCTACATGCACAACCGTGTGCGCATGGTGGTGGGATCGTTCCTGGTGAAGAACCTGCTGCACCACTGGCTCGACGGCGCCCGCTGGTTCTGGGACACCCTGGTGGACGCAGATCTGGCCAACAACACCGCGAGCTGGCAGTGGGTGGCCGGCTGCGGCGCCGACGCCGCCCCCTACTTCCGCATCTTCAATCCGGTGACCCAGTCACAGCGATTCGACCCCGACGGCGACTATATTCGCCGCTTCGTGCCCGAACTGAAGGACCTGCCGGCGCGTTACATTCACGAGCCGTCGAAAGTCCCGGCGGGCGTTCTCAGTGAGGCGGGCGTGGTACTGGGCAAGAACTACCCGAAACCGGTGGTGTCGCTGAGTCAGACCCGGGAACGAGCGCTGGAAGCCTATCAGCGCATCAAGGGTTAACCCGGTCCGCAACACGCATTAGTGCTCTATCCGGATTGATAGATTTTAAGGCTCGTCCGCGGAATTTCTGGGCTCACAGAGAAGATATTTCCTCTCGCCAAGCCGCCAAGAACGCCAAGGATT
>JBBDSI010000384.1:0-2394 GCA_040905005.1 Pseudohongiellaceae bacterium | reverse complement strand
GATCGCGCCCGGCAGGGCCATGGCGGTCAGCCTGGCACCGGTCTGCAGGATGATGTACTGGTGCCCGTCGTGGACCCAGGAACTCATGCCGTAACGGTTCGCGGCGGGGATCTCGATCCGGCCCAGTTCTGCGCCGGTCTGCTTGTCGATAGCGTACAGCAGGGCGGTCTCGCCGTCGTGGTCGACGGAGGCATAGACCAGCATGTTGGCGGTCGCCACCATGGAGGGGGCGCTGCCGCTGCCGGTAGCGCCCACATCGACGCCTTCCAGGGCCGGGTTGTTGCGTACCCGGTCCGGCGTTTCACCGGCGGGGATGCGCCAGGCGATCTCACCGGTGTTCATGTTGTAGGCGGTGATGGAGCTGTACAGCGGCTTCATGATGGGCAGACCGGAGCTCAATCGCGGCGGCCGGCCACCCGGGCCGTTGGCGTAGGCGGCGAAGGTGGTCCCTGTGGGTTCGGCGATGCGGGCATCGGCCTCTTCACCCGGAATCACCCGCTGCCAGCTGCAGTTGTTGGCCGAGGGGACGAATAGGAAGCCCATGTCGGGGTCGGCCGACGGTGGCGCATAGATGTTGGCGCCGCCACCGTCGCCGGGGCACATGGCCGAGCTGATGTGACCTGCCGTGTTCGTGTCATGAATCGGCGGATTAAACAGCGGGCCCATCCTGTAGCTGGTCATGACCTCCAGGGCCTCGCGGCGCAACGCCGGCGTGAAGTCGATGAGGTCATCCTCGCTGATACCCTGCATCTCGAAGGGTGGCGGCGCCGTCGGGAAAGGCTGGGTGGTTGCCAGCTTCTCACCAGGCACCTCGGACGCCGGCACCTCGCGGTATTCCATCGGCCAGACCGGTTCCCCGGTCAGGCGATTGAAGGTATACACGAAGCCCTGCTTGGTGACCTCTGCCACGGCCGGCACGATACCGCGCCCGGGGATGTTGAGGTCGAGCATAATCGGCGCAGACGGGTTGTCATAGTTCCAGACGTCGTGCTTGACGGTCTGATAATGCCAGACGCGCTCGCCGGTTTCGGTATTCAGGGCGATGATACTGGTGCCGAAGAGATTGTCGCCGGGACGGAAGCCGCCGTAGTAATCGATCGTCGGCGGATTGGTGGGGATGTAGACGAGGTTGTTTTCCGGATCGGCCGTCATCGGTGCCCAGGAGGAGACGTCGCCGGTCCATTGCCAGGCGTCGTTTTCCCAGGTCTCGTGACCGTATTCGCCGGGGCGTGGGATGACATTGAATTTCCACTTGAAGGCGCCGGTGACCTTGTCATAGGCGAGGATGTCGCCAGGTATGTTCTCCACCCGCGCCTGCAGGTAGCCCTGCTCGGCGGAGTTGCCGACGACGATGGTGTCGTTCACCACGATGGGTGGCGAGGAGGTGGTGATGTAACCGACTTCCAGTGGAATGCCCTCGTAGGGATCGTAGGGGTGGCCGAGGTCGGCGAGCATGTCTACTACACCAGTTTCAGGAAAGCCCTGAATGGGCACCTGGCCGCCGAAGCCGGACAGGGGCCTGCCGGTCTGGGCGTCCAGTGCGACCAGGAAGAAGCCAGGGGTGGAGATGTAGACCACGCCCCTGCCATCGATCCGCGAGTAGGCGATGCCTTTGCCGTAGGAGGCGCGCATGGAATACTCCCAGCGGGGGGTGCGGGGCAGGCGATAGGACCACAGGGTATCGCCCGTCTTGGGGTCGATGGCGACCACGCTGCGATGGGGGCCGGATACGGTGAGCAGCATGCCATCGACATAGGTGGGCGTGGAACGCCCGCTGTAGCCGTCGAAGCTGGAGCCGTCCCATTCCCAGGCGACCTCCAGCTCATCGAAGTTCTCGGCGGTAATCTCGTCCGCCGGGGTATAGCGGGTATGGGCATAGTCCCCACCGAGCGTATACCACTCGATGGTGTCCTCGGTAACGAGATTCTGGCCCAGTCCGCGCTGCGGCGTGAAGCCCAGGACCACGGCTACGAGGCAAAGGCCCAGCAATGCCCTGGTCAGCGGGGTGGAGTATACGGAGTCTAGCGGATTGCGGAATGCTATAGGGAATACCATAGGGTCTATCTCTCTGGGTGCTGTAAATCAGTGAGCAAAGGATAATGGGGCCGGGCGGAAAAATACAGTAGTGCCAGTCAGGCTCCTGGTGTCCGCCTTCGGCCCCGTGACCAACACCGACTTGCTTTGCGCCGATTGCCGCTCATGGCGCTCAATATGCCGCCAGAAACGTTGTCAAGCCTATGAATCGGCGCTAAAAACTGGATAATCTATGGGTTGGGCGGCTGCGTCCCTATTACGAGCCGGCCCGAGAGGATTGCACCATTGCGGTGCCGCCTCTTCCCCGAATAATGAGGAGAAGTCAATGCAATTTCCTGACCCGAGGAGAGCTGTCGCAGC
>JBBDSI010000383.1:0-2396 GCA_040905005.1 Pseudohongiellaceae bacterium | reverse complement strand
GCCCAGCACGCCCCCGAGGCCGACTCGCACCTGGTGATCCCGAAGGGGCAGTATCGCCTGGCGGTGATGGCGGTGGTGCCCGCGCAGCCGCGCGGCTTCTCCCTGGCCGGCATGTGGCAGAGCTTCTCGCGCCAGTTCTTCCAGTTCAATCTCAATACCGCGCTGCTGTCGGCCGCGGTGATCCTGTTGCTGGTGAATCTCCTCACCATGCTGAATCAGCCAGGGGGCTCGCGCGCGTATCAGTACGAGGCGCTCGCCGCGCACTCTGTATGGCGCCAGGTGCTCGGCGATGACAAGCCGGTGCTGCTGGTGATGGGTGACTACTACATCTTCGGCGAACTCAACGCCAACGGCAACATCGCCCGCATGGTGCGCGAGTTCAACGTCAACTCCGCGACCGACCTGGAGGAGCTGCGCTTCACCGACATCAAGGCGGCGGAGCACTACCTGGATCTCGACCTCAGCTACATGCCGGAGGGCAGCGCCTTCGCCCTGGCGCGCATCGTGCCGATTCTGCAGGAGGCGGGCAAGCCGGTGAACATCACCATGATGAGCGACCTCTCCACCGCCGACATCCGCAGCAACCACATCGTCTACATCGGCTACATCAGCGCCCTGGACAAGCTGCGTGACCTGACCTTCGCCGGCTCGGCGCTGGACATCGGCCGCAGCTACGACGAGCTGCTCAACGTCGACAGCATGGAGTACTACACCTCCGACGCCGGCCTGCCGGAACAGGGCAAACCCTTCCGCGACTACGGTCTGTTCTCCACCTATCCGGCCAGCTTCGACACCCAGGTGATCCTGGTAACCGGCATGCGCGACGCCGGGCTGATGCACACGGCCCAGGCCCTGTCGGACATGCGCGCTTTGAACGAACTGGTAGCCGCCGTCGAGCACGACAGCGACGAGCCCCTGACCAGCTTCGAGGCACTCTACGAGGTGTACGGCGTCGACCGCTTGAACTTCGACGCCAGCCTGGTGTATTCCGGACAGATGGATGCCGGACGGATCTGGCGCGGGGCGCCGGAGATTGGAGTTAACTGATTCCGGTGGGGTGGATAGGGGCTCGCTGACCCCGCACGAGCCAGGCCAACCAGCTGCGCAATCTACTGAGTACCCGTATAGATGACTGTCTTCAGCTGATACCCCGTCGTCGAGGACACGAAACTCGTGGCCGCCTGATTCCTCGACGTAAACTGAACACACGCGTTAAAGATTGACGCCTGGTTTACTCGCTGCATTTACTCTGAGCGTTTACTCGGTGCACTTACTCTGAGTATTTACTCGGTGCACTTACTCTGAGTATTTACTCGGTGCACTTACTCTGAGCGTTTACTCGGTGCACTTACTCTGAGTGTTTACTCGCTGCACTTACTCTGAGTATTTACTCGGTGCACTTACTCTGAGCGTTTACTCGGTGCACTTACTCTGAGCGTTTACTCGGTGCACTTACTCTGAGTATTTACTCGCTGCACTTACTCTGAGTATTTACTCGCTGCATTTACTCTGAGTGCTTACTCTGAGTCGCACGAGACAGGAGAGAAATCGGCGGGCGTGCTGTCCGGTATCAGGCTATTTTGCTGAGAGCATCTAAGTCTCTCGCTAAAGTTCCATGGATAAACATAGGGTCAGTCCGGTGGGGGCTGACCCTTTTTCGTAAGCACATCGGTGCTGTCGAACCAACGGCTCGGCTCGGGCTATCGGGCGCCGGGCGCTACCGCGGCTATGCCCACCATGTCTCACTGCACCATGTTTTCCTGCACCGCGTCGCGCCGCGTCCTGACTGCCAGGCGCCTGGCCTTGCCTTCGCCGTACTTGTTGATGGAGAAATAGGCGTTGCGCTGGCGGCGGCGTTTGCCGCGGCCTTCCTGCCAGGTGGCCACCCAAGAGTGGTCCTTGGCGGAATAGCTCACGCCGATCTCGCCGGAGGAGTTCAGGGGCGAGATTTTGCGCGGGCTGTACTTGGCGTAGGGCCAGTGCTTGCCGTAGATTTTCTTTCCTTCAATGTCGCGTTTTTTCTTGGCGGCGGCAATAGCCTTGAGCTTGCCGCCATACTTTTTGAACGGGAACGACTGTTGAAAGCTCTTGTTGTCATAGCGGATGCGAACCCAGGCGCAGTTGGTGCCCTGGGATTCAATGATGCTGATGTGATGTAAAGGGCTGAGTCGTTTCACGAGATCCTCACTTACTTGCCTGTAGTATCAATGAATTGTGTTTACGAATAGTGCTAATTAAAAGTGTCAATCAAAAGCGTAATCAATATGCCAATCAATTAATCAATCAAAAGTGCCAACGAATCAGGCGCCTCATCGGTTCCCGATTAGCACTGTTATGACTGTCTTAATAGAGTAGATCGCCTGCGGCGCCGATTTATTGCAGAAGGACTGCACGGG
>JBBDSI010000382.1:2688-14680 GCA_040905005.1 Pseudohongiellaceae bacterium | reverse complement strand
CCCTTGCCCAGTTTCTGCTTGGCATGGCCGATCATGGCACCCTTCATCGGGCCCTTCATGGCGCCGATGCCACAGCCGGTGACGATATCCAGCCCGCGCAGTCCCATCTGGTAGCCCACGTCCTTGGAGTATTCGTATTCCTCACGATTGATGGAATGACCACCCCAGCACACCACCAGGTTGGGCGGCGTGTTGGCACGCACCACCCCGGCGTTACGCAGGATGCGAAACACAGCATCGGTGATGCCCGGACCGGTGGTGATATCGAAGCCACCGGCGCGATCGATCTTGTCCTGGGTATAAATGATGTCCCGCAACGCCGCGAACAGATGCTCCTGAATACCACGAATCATCTTGCCATCGACGAAGGCAGTGCCAGGTGCATTCTTTATGCACAGCTTGATGCCGCGAGACTCGGGGATGATAGCAACAGAAAAATCCTTATACTCCCGAAGCAGGACATCGGCATCATCGGTCTCATTACCGGTATTCAACACAGCCAGCGCACAACTACGAAAGATCTCAAACACCGCCTCATCAGACTGCGTAACAGCCGAAATCTCCCGGTGCGACAACAAATCCAGACTAGCCGACGGCCGGATATAACATTCCTTAATCTTGGTCATAAAACCACAAAATCACCATCAACAGGCATCCCAATATACAGAGAATTCAATCACATAGCACCAAAACACTGACTCAGAGTACTTGCTCAGAGTGTTTACTCAGAGTAAATGCAGCGAGTAAATACTCAGAGTAAACACTCGGAGTCATTACTCTGAGTAGGCGCTCTGAGCAGATACTCTGAGTCATATTGGGGTTATGGTTGGTCCAGGTGGGCTAGTTGGTTGAGTTTGTCCTTGAGGGCGGTCAGGGCGCTGGTTAGTTCTTCCTGTTTTTCACGTTCTCTGGCCACGACTTCAGCCGGGGCTTTGTTGGTGAACTTTTCGTTGGCCAACTTGTTGTTGACGCCTTTCAGGGCGCCTTCCAGCTTGCCGATTTCTTTTTCCAGACGAGTCTGTTCGGCGGCTACGTCGATGAGGCCGGCCAGGGGGACCAGGATTTCCAGCTTGCCGTGTAATGCGGTTGCGGCGGCTGGGGCTTCTGCGTCTGTTGCCAGCCAGTCGATGGATTCGAGTTTGGCCAGCTTGGCCAGATAGGGGCGGTAGGCCTCCAGGCGTTTCTGGTCTTCCTCATCGCCGTGGCGCAGGTAGACGGGGATGGCCTTGGCCGGGGAGATGTCCATCTCGCCGCGGACGTTGCGGATGGCGACGATGATGCCCTTGAGCCACTCGATGTGATCCTCGGCCTCGCGGTCCACGTTGGTCTCATCGAAGCGCGGGTAGGGGGCCAGCATGATGCTGTCGCCCTCGATGGCCAACAGCGGCGCCACCTTCTGCCAGATCTCCTCGGTGATGAAGGGCATGAAGGGGTGCAGCAGGCGCAGGATCTTCTCCAACACCGTCAGCAGCACGCGGCGGGTGGTCTCGGCCGCTTCCGGGCTGGCGTCCTCGTCCCAGAGAATGGGCTTGGACAGCTCCACGTACCAGTCGCAGTACTCGTTCCAGACAAACTCGTGCAGGGTTTGCGAGGCGATATCGAAGCGGTAGTTGGCCATCGCCTCTTCCACTGTCTTCGCCGTGTGCTCCACCCGGCTCAGGATCCAACGGTCGGCTACGGACAGGTGCGCCGGCTCCAGGGTCCCTGCCACGGCCTTGTCTTTATCCTTCTCGTTGTTCTTCTCCTCTCCCTCGCTCTCCACGTTCATCATCACGTAGCGGGCTGCGTTCCAGATCTTGTTGCAGAAGTTGCGGAAGCCTTCCATGCGGCCGATGTCGAACTTGATGTCGCGACCGGTGGCGGCGAGCGAATAGAAGGTGTAGCGCAGCGCGTCGGTGCCGTAGCCGGGGATGCCGTCGGGGAAGGAGTCGCGCGTGTGTTTCTCGATCTTCTTCGCTACCTGCGGCTGCATCATATCGGCAGTGCGCTTCAGTACCAGCTCTTCCAGGGTGATGCCGTCGATCAGGTCGATGGGGTCAAGTATATTCCCTTTGGACTTCGACATTTTCTGACCGTGCTCGTCGCGCACGAGGCCGGTGATGTACACCTTCTTGAAGGGGATCTCGCCGGTGAACTTCAGGGTCATCATGATCATGCGCGCGACCCAGAAGAAGATGATGTCGAAGCCGGTCACCAGCACGTCGGTGGGATGGAAGCGATCGTAGTATTCGCGCTCGTCCGGCCAGCCGAGGGTGGAGAAGGTCCACAGCGCCGAGGAGAACCAGGTGTCCAGCACGTCCGGGTCCTGGGTTAGCGTGAGGTCGGCAGCCAGGGAATACTTCTCCCGCACCTGCGCCTCGCTCTGGCCGACATAGACCTCGCCCTCCTCGTCGTACCACGCAGGGATTCGATGCCCCCACCAGAGCTGCCGCGAGATGCACCAGTCCTGTATGTTGCGCATCCAGGCGAAGTAGGTGTTCGCCCAGTTCTTCGGCACAAACTCGATGTCACCGTTCTCCACCGCCGCGATGGCCGGCTCGGCCAGCGACTGCACCGCCACGTACCACTGGTGGGTGAGGTAGGGCTCGATGACCACGCCGCTGCGGTCGCCGCGCGGCACCTTCAGCTTGTGCTCCTCGACCTTCTCGAACAGCCCCAGCGCCTTCATGTCATCGACGACGCGCGCGCGGGCGTCGAAGCGGTCCATGCCCTGGTAGGCCGCCGGCGCGTTCTCATTGATGGCGGCGTCCTTGGTGAGGATGTTGATGAACTCGAGATCATGGCGCACGCCGATCTCGTAGTCGTTGAAGTCATGCGCCGGCGTGATCTTCACGCAGCCGGTGCCGAACTCCGGGTCCACATAATCGTCTGCGACGATGGGGATACGGCGCCCGCTCAAGGGCAGATCGACGAACTTGCCGATCAGGTCGGCATAACGTTCGTCCTCGGGATGTACCGCCACCGCGCTATCGCCGAGCATGGTCTCGGGCCGGGTAGTGGCGACTATGATGTGCTCGGCGCCCGCGGCGGTAGTGGCCCCATCGGCCAGCGGATAGCGGAAGTGCCACAGGTGCCCGTTCTCCTCCTCGGCGATCACCTCGAGATCGGAGACGGCCGTGTGCAACTGCGGATCCCAGTTCACCAGGCGGTTGCCGCGGTAGATCAGCCCCTCGTCAAAGAGATCGATGAAGACCTTCTCCACCACCTTCGAGAGCCCCGCGTCCATGGTGAAGCGCTCGCGCGACCAGTCCAGGGACGAACCCATGCGCCGCAACTGCTGGGTGATGATGTCGCCCGACTCCTCCTTCCACTCCCACACCTTCTCGACGAAGGCCTCGCGCCCCATATCGACACGCGAGGTGCCGGCGGCGTTGAGCTGGCGTTCCACCACCATCTGCGTGGCGATGCCGGCGTGGTCGGTGCCCACCTGCCACAGCGCGGCACAGCCCAACATGCGGTGATAGCGGATCAGCGCGTCCATGATGGCATGCTGGAAGCCGTGCCCCATGTGCAGCCGGCCAGTGACGTTAGGCGGCGGAATGACGATGCAGTAGGGCTCCCCCTCGTCAGCCGGCGCGAAATACCCGCGCGACTCCCAAGTCTTGTACCAGTGCTCTTCCAGTTCCTGTGGTTTGTAAGTCTTGTCCATGTTTTGTGTCGGGGGCTTTGTGGGGTTTCGGAAAAGGCGCAAGTATAACTGAAGCGTGCGCTTTGTGCCGGGTTCGGTGCCCTTAAGGTCAATGCAGATTTTCTGCCGTCACCGGAAGAGCTCGCGCTAAAGAATCAGTACACCAAAATCACTATTTCCCTGAGTAGTGAGAGAGTCGCTTTCTTCAAGAAAGAAGCAAGAAAAAACAATATGCAATACCAAAAAATGATCCGGCAATTGCTGGATGAATATGTCTCACACCAGAAAAGCCGCTAACACGGCCTCGCGCTCGACCTGTAGAAAGTACCACGGCCAGACCGTTACAGACTCGGAGCTCGAAACTCAGACTTTAAAAGTCTCAATCTCATACCCCTCACCCTGATAATACCTATAGTGCTTCCGCCCCCGCGCGGTAAGTTCCTTATCCCCGCAGACGATCTCATTAATACGTTTGAAGCGCTGGTGGCTGTGCACCGGCTCGTCGGCGAGGTTGATGAGCACGTCGGAGTGAAACTCCAGCTGCCGGGCCGTGCCCACGGCCACAGCCTCGTGCTGGGGCTGCCCGGTCTCGTTGACAGTGTGGGGCAGGAAGGCGCTGGGCTTGAAGGTCCACAGCAGTTTGTCCAGCGTCGCCGCCTGCTCGGGTGACTCCGCCTGGATGAACACGCGATGCCCCAGCGCCGCCGCCTTCTCGGTCAGCCGGCAGGCGAACAGCAGGCGGCTGTGGGGGTCGCTGTCGGCCAGGGAATAGAAGCTGACCTGGGCCACGCTCAGGCTTTCTGCCGCGACAGGTATTCCACCAGCAGGGCCACGGGCCGCCCGGTGGCGCCCTTGTTGGGGCCCTGGTTCCAGGCGCTGCCGGCGATGTCCAGGTGCGCCCACTTCTGCTTCTCCGCGAACCGGGACAGGAAGCAGGCGGCGGTGATGGCGCCAGCGCGGGGCCCGCCGATGTTGGCCATGTCGGCGAAGTTGCTGTCGATCTGCTTCTGGTACTCCTCGCGCAGCGGCAACTGCCAGGCCGGGTCGCAGCTATGCTCGCCGCACTCCAGCAGGGTCTTCGCCAGGCGCTCGTTGTTGCCCAGCAGGGCGCTGACCACGGTGCCGAAGGTGGCCACGGCGGCGCCGGTGAGGGTGGCGATGTCGATGGTGGAGCGGGGCTTGAAGCGCTCGGCATAGGTGAGCGCATCACACAGCACCAGGCGCCCCTCGGCGTCGGTGTTGAGGATCTCGATGGTCTTGCCGGACATGGAGGTGACGATGTCCCCGGGTTTGGTGGCGCCGCTGCTGGGCATGTTCTCCGCGGCGGCGACCACGGCCACGACGTTGATCGGCAGCTTCAGCTCCGCCACCGCCTGCATGACCCCAAAGACGCTGGCGGCGCCGCACATGTCGTACTTCATCTCGTCCATCTGCAGCCCCGGCTTGAGGCTGATGCCGCCGGTGTCGAAGGTGATGCCCTTGCCCACCAGGCAGTAGGGGCGGCTGCTGGCGGCCGCGCCCTTGTATTCCATGATGATCAGCTTGGCCTCCTCGTCGGAGCCGGCGGCCACCGACAGCAGCGAGCCCATGCCCAGGCGCTCCATCTGCTTCTCGGTGAGCACCTTGGTGGTGACCGAGGCGTTCTTCGCCGCGAGCTCGTTGCCCTGTTTGGCCAGGAAGGTCGGGGTGCAGACGTTGCCCGGCAGGTCGCCCAGGTACTTGGCCTTGTTCATGCCGCGGCCGACGGCGGCGCCGGCCTTCAGCGCCTCATCCAGGGACTTGCGCATGGCCCCGGACGGCGGGCTCATGCTGACGGTCTTCAGGGCCACGGCCGGGCTCTTCTTGCTCTTGGTCTCGTCGTAGCGGTAGCTCACGTCCTCGGCCTGCTGCGCCAGGCGCGCCGCCAACCAGTTGGCGTCGCGGTCGCTGACCTCGATGTCGCTGAAGCCGAAGTGGGCGCTGCCGGTCTTGGAGCTGGTGATGGCCTTCAGCGCCGCGTTCAGCGCCTTGATGCTGTTATCGGCGTTGAACTTGCTGCGCTGGCCGCCGCCCACCAGCAGGATGCGCTTGGCCGCCACGCCCGCGGGGCCGTAGAGGAACTGGGTCTCGCACAACTTGCCGGAGAAGTCGCCGGAGTTGATCAGCCCACTGAGGGCCTTGCCGGTGGCCGTATCCAGCGCGCCGGCTTCCTCCGACAGGGTGCCGCGGCTGAAGACCATGACGGCCAGGCAGTCGACGCTGAGTTTACTAATGTCTCCGGTTTTGAGTGAGTACCGCATGGGACCTTTTTGCTCCTGTCAAGTCTGTAAGGGCGTGCGGCGGGACGCCGACGCCTGCGAGAAAAAATCGTGAGCGATAATCCTACGGATATTCAGGCGCTTAGGCAAATACACACCGGTTTATTGATCTGGACTGCTTGAACGGAGATTTCATTTTGCTAAGATTCGCCATTCCCGATTGCGCCACCGCCGGTAAAATAAAGTGCTGCGGCAATGTAAGCGCACGCCGCAGCGGTCGTAGACAGCTCCGCGGCAAGCGATCGGGACTTACCTCACGCCATTCATCGAACCTGGCATACAGGAGGCATCATGGCCCGCGTCAAAGTCTTACCGCCTGAACAATTTCTATTCAGTATGGAACGGACTGTCGGCATCAGCGACCTCAACTACGCCAAGCACCTGGACAGCTCGGCCATGGTGCAGATCCTGCAGGAGGCGCGGCTGCAGTTCCTCGCCAGCCGCGGCTTCACCGAGGCCAACATCTACGGCCTCGGCATGGTGGTCACCGACATGGCCATCGACTACCGCTCCGAGTCCTTCGCCAACGACCGCCTGGTCATCGACGTCGGCGTCACCGCCTACAACAAGTACGGCTTCGACATCGGCTTCCAGATCACCAACAGCGCCCTGGAGTCGGTGGTGTGCAACGCCAAGACCGGGGTGGTGTTCTTCGACTTCGACCGCCACCAGATCGCCCCCATCCCCGAGCGCTTCAAGGCGCAGATCGGCATCGAGGACAGCGACGACACGCGCGTCGAGCAGCGCGTCCGGGTGGCCTGACCCCGGCCGTACCCTCCACCCGTACCCGCCACCCACACACCCACAACTCGGCAAGCCCCCGGCGCTGCGGTACACTGCCGCCTTTACCTCCATCTTTCTAAGGACGGGAGCGCCCGGTGATCCTCTATCGCTATCTTTCCAGCCAGATACTCAAGGTGATGACCGCCGTCACCCTGATCCTGCTGGTGGTGGCGCTGACCTCCCGCTTCATCCAGTATCTCGGCGATGCCGTCGCCGGCCAGATCGCCTCCGACATCCTGCTGCTGCTGATGCTGTACCGGCTGCCGGACTTCCTCATGGTGATCCTGCCGCTGGCCTTCTTCCTCGGCATCATCCTGGTGTACGGGCGCATGTTCGCCGAGAACGAGATGGTGATCCTGCAGGGCTCCGGCTTCAGCCAACGGCGCCTGCTGGCATACACCCAGGGCACCGCCGCGGTAGTGGTGCTCATCGTCGCCACCCTGGTGCTGCTCCTGGCGCCCTGGGGCGTGCGCAACACCGAGCAGATCAAGCTGAGCCAGGAACAGCTCACCGAGATCGACCTCATCGTCGCCGGCCAGTTCCAGTCCTTCTCTGGCGGCGAACGCGTCACCTACGCCGAACGCATCGGCAGCAGCCAGGCGGGACGCCAGTTGCAGAACGTGTTCGTGGCCCTGACCGACGCGGGCAGCGACGCCCCGCCGCAGATCCTCCTCGCCGACTCCGCCCAGCCGGAGATAGACCCCGCCACCGGAGCCCGCTTCATGCGCCTGGAGAACGTGCTGCAGTACGACGGCAACCCCGGTTCCGGCGCCTTCACCATCGGCCAGTTCGACGCCCAGGGCATCCTGCTGCCGGAGCCGACCGAGTTCGAGGAAGTGCTGGAGGAGACCACGCTGCCCACCCGCGTGCTGTTAGGCTCGAGTGACCTGGTGCACCAGGCGGAGCTGCAGTGGCGGATATCGATTCTGGTGCTGATCCCGGTGATCACCCTGATCGCCGTGCCCATGAGCCGCGTCAGCCCGCGCCAGGGCCGCTACAACAAGCTGATCCCGGCGGCGCTGCTGTATGCCACTTATTTCGTGCTGCTGCAGTTCTGCAAGGACCTGGTGGCCGAGGGCGCGCTGCCGGCGCTGATCGGGCTGTGGTGGGTGCACGCGCTGTTCATCGCCCTCGGCGTCTTGCTGCTGCGTTATCCGCAGCTCCTCAGTCCGGGCCAAAGGTGAGAGGAGGGCACTGATGAAACACCTGGACCGACACATCCGCAACTCGGTGATCTATTCCATGCTGGTGGTCGTCGCCCTGATCGTGTCCATGGACCTGATCTTCGCCCTGGTGGAAGAGCTGACCGACGTCGCCGGAGATTACACCGTGGCAAACGCGCTGATCTATGTCGCCCTCACCATACCCACCAGCATCTACGAACTACTGCCGTTCACCGCCCTCGGCGGCGCGCTGATTGGCCTCGGCATCCTCGCCGCCAACAACGAACTCATCGTCATCCAGAGCGCCGGCGTCTCCAACTGGCGCATCGTCGGCGCGGTGCTGAAACCGACGGCGTTCATCATGGTCCTGAGCCTGGTGCTGGGGGAATACATCGCGCCGCCGCTGGAACAACTGGCCATCAGCAACCGCGCGGTACAAATCAGCGGCACCGCCTCCATCAACTCCGAGAGCGGCACCTGGCGCCGGGTCGGCAACGAGTTCATCCACATCAACGCCATCGCCCCCGGCGGCGAACTGCTCTACGGCGTCTCCCGCTACCGCATCGACGACAACCGCCGGCTGACAGTAGCCAGCTTCGCCGCCTCCGCGGAGTACGTGCGCGAGGGCGGGTCGCCGTACTGGCAACTGCGCGACGTCGAGAGCAGCCACATCGAACCAGGCAGAGTCCGCACCACCAGCGCCGAAGAAGAAGCCTGGCGGGTAGACCTCTCCCCGGAACTCCTCAGCGTGCTACTGGTATCCCCCGACCGCCAGTCCATCTCCGGCCTCTACCGCTTCGCCAATTTCTTCGAAGCCCAGGGCCTGGACGGCGCCAACTACTTCCTCGCCTTCTGGAAGAAACTGCTGCAGCCGCTTTCCACTTTGGCTCTGGTGTTGTTGGCTATTTCCTTTGTGTTTGGGCCGCTCCGGGAGGCTACCATGGGGTTCAAGGTGTTTGTGGCGTTGGCGATTGGGTTGGTGTTTACGATACTGCAGCGGATGATGGAGCCTACCAGTTTGATCTATGGGTTTAGTCCTTTGTTGGCTGTGATGGCGCCGGTTTTGTTGGCGGCTGGGGCGGGGGTGGTTCTGATGTGGCGGGTGCGGTAGGGCAGGGCTACGGCTTTACTTGCTGGATATTTGTTTGTGCTGCGCATCGCGTACGACTGAGGGCATGCCGCTTTATTGTCAGCCAGCGTAGTTTCTCCCTATTTCGCTGCTAGTACACGGTATCTGTATGATTGGCGCACGTGTATGCAAAAATGCCACTAGACGTTCTGACACTGATCAGCCGGCTAACTCACAGTGATCTATTCGTTTGGACAGTACCAGAAGGGGGAGGCGATGCTGTCATTCTTGTACGTCGAGCAGGCCCTGCAGACTTTCACTTTGTGAAAGATTGAAGCATTGATGACCGACCGTTTCCAAGCGATAGGAGACCTACGGAATGGTGCAGTTATCTGTGGGTAAGCAATGGCTCTTCGCGAAAACAACCGTCTCCCTCGTCGCGCGGTGCTGCCTAACCATGCGCTGCATCCGCCACTTGACGCAGCCCGCCTTTCGCTGCCGCTCCGGGCGGTCTGCGTCGAGTGGGGGTGAGCTTAAACGTTAGCGAGCCAGGGGAACTCTGTGGCACTGCGCAGCAGGGAGTGACGCGGCGGGGCGCCGAGTGCGGGTTTCGGGGCGCTCGGGCCGTATCAGGGCAAGGCTCCCATCCAGCCCAGGGTCAGATACATGCCCTGAACCACCAGTATGATCATGATCAGGGCTACCGGGTAGACGGAGCTGTAGGCCACCACCGGGCGTTCCGAGTCGTCCACCTGGCGGATGACGTCCAGGCCGGGGGTGAAGGTCATGCCGCCGCAGATCACGCCGAAGCATTCGCTGACGGAGATCTTCAGCAGGAAGTGTCCCACCAGGAAGCTGCCCGCCATCGGTACTACCGCGAAGAGGAAGGCATAGAGGGCGTAGTAGACGGCGGAGAAATCCAGCAGTTCCACGAAACTCTGTCCGGACTCGAAACCCAGTTGGGCGAAGAACAGGGCCAGGCCCAGCTCCTTGAGCACCGATGTGGCGTTGCGGGGGAAGCGGCCGATGAAGTTGCCGATGCGGCCGAAGTGGCCGAAGATCAGGCCGGACACCAGGGCCCCACCGGCGATCCCCAGTGAGAAGTTGCCCAGCGCCGGCATCGGAACGACCAGTCCGCCGAAGGCAAAAGCCAGGAACAGGGTGGCGGCCAGGGAGCCGATATCCACCCGGCGTTGCACGGCATGGTGTTCGTGTCCCAGAAACGTCTCCAGCCGGTCCAGTTGATAGGACGTACCCACGGCCATGACTACATCGCCGTAAGCCAGCTCCAGGTCGTTGCGGGGAACGAACTCCACGTTGTTGCGTATCACCCGGGTCATGGCGACGTTGAACAGCAACGGTATCCCGAGCTCGTTGAGAGAACGATTCACGATGCCCGTGTTTTCCACCACGATGGAGCGTGTGTCCAGTTCAGATTCTCTTTCCTCCTGCTCCTCCACAGCCGATCCCAGCAGTTCACCGACTGACACAAGGTCCTCTTTTTCGCCTTGCAGTTGCAACAGGTCTCCCTTGAGCAGCACGGAACTACCACTGGCGGTGCGCGGGGTGTCTTCCCGGAGGATGCCGGCGATGACCACGTCGTGATCCTGCAGACAGGCCAGATCACGGACCAGAGTGCCGTGAAAACTCTCGTTTTCCATGCGGTACGTGGCCTCGCTCATCTGGCTGCGGGCAGCCAGTTCCGCCTGCATACGACCCTTGAGCATCTGCATGGCGATGCTGATGAACAGGATGACGCCGATCAGGCCGAAGGGGTAGGCGACGCCGTAGCCGAAGATCACTTCGTTTTCCGGGCTGTACTGCAAGGCGCTGACCAGGGCCGGGCTGGAGGTGAACGAGCCGGCGAACAGGCCGAGCCCTATGCCTATAGGGATGCCGGACAAGTAGATGATGACGACGGTGTTGACACTGGCGATGCCAAGCAGCACCAACACGTTGGTGATGAACTTGCGCCCATACTGTTTGAAGGCGCGGAAGAAGCTGGGGCCGGCTTCCAGGCCGACGCTGAGCAGGAACAGCACGATACCCAGATCCTGGAGGATCTGGATGGGCTCCGGGGCATAGAAGTAACCGGCGACCATGGCGGCGATCAGCACGCCGCTGGCCCCGAATCCCACGCCCTTGATGCGCAGGTTGCCGAAGGCGATGCCGATGAGGATGACGAGAAAGGTGATGAGCAGGTCGGTCTTCTGAAAATAGACACTCAATGCCATCAGGTCTTCGCTTTCCAACATCACAGCTCCTTGGTTTCGCTTCTTCCAACCCGCAGTCTATCGTCCAGTTCCCGCAGCGGCCAGTTTTTGCGGGTCATCAGCCCCCCCTTTATTTTAATTTTTTGTAACCACTGCCGCAGAGAGCGCAGATCTTCTGCGTCCCGGTAAACTTTTTCCCTTCTCATGCGTTCTTCGAGTAAGACGCCCGTGCCAGGGAGTCGTGCTGTTCATCCACGATTCAGTCGCGGGGATTACACTCGACGTGATGACCGCGTTTGTAGTCACTCAATAATGTTGTAGGACGTGGCCCTCTGGAGGATTGAGTTCATGCGCAGATCGATCGTGATTGCCCTGTTACCGCTGACCCTGCTGGCCTGCCGCGCCAGCGACGGTCCCATCGTCGACATGCAGGGGGTGAATCAGGCACAGTACAACCGTGACCTGGCCGAGTGCCAGAGCTATACCGACCAGGTGAATGCCGGGCGCGAGGTTGCAGGCGGCGCTGTCGGTGGGGCCGTGGTGGGTGCCGCGGTCGGTGCGGCCGTTGGCAACAGCGACACCGTCCAGCGTGGCGCCGGCGCCGGTGCCGTCGTGGGCGCCGCCCGCGGCGCGCGCGACGCGGACTGGGAGCGGGAGCGCGTACTGCGCAACTGCCTGCGCGGGCGTGGTTATCGCGTGCTGAACTGAGAGGCAGACGCTCGGAGCGCCCGCGGCGAGCGGGCCCGCGAGCCTGTTACTTTGTTTGACGCACGTGTCGCCACAGGTGGGACCGCACCGGAGAATGCGCTACCATCCGGGCACGACCTGTGTTCCATTCA
>JBBDSI010000382.1:0-2588 GCA_040905005.1 Pseudohongiellaceae bacterium | reverse complement strand
GTGGGACCGCACCGGAGAATGCGCTACCATCCGGGCACGACCTGTGTTCCATTCATTAGCAAAAGACCAACAGCGCCATGAATAAAACTGTCCTCTTCGCCGCCTGTACATTTTTTACCACGACGTTCTCCGCAACCCTGAACGCCCAGGACGCCACCAGCTCCAACGTGCCGGATTCGGTGCGGGCCATGATCGAGCAGAGTCAGGGCGGGCGTTACGAGCAGATGGCGCGGATGCAGGTGGACATGCAGTACGGCGAGTTTCTCAATACCCTGGACGGCGGCTCGCGCAAGCGTCAGCGGGTGGAGGACACGATCGTCGACGTGATCAGCGAGCGGGCGGAGAAGAGCACCCTCGCGGTGACTGGCGGTGTCGGCCCCGGCGAGCTGGAGACGATCTCCAGTTATGCCTACCTGCGCGGGCAATTGGCGCCGCTGCTCAGCAACAATGAGCTGCAACGCCTGGACGCACAGCAGGGCGCCATGGCCGAGCAGCAACTGCGGCGCAACTACACCGAGCAGATGGCGCGGGTGGCGCCGGATCTCACCGAGGCCAATCGCGAGATGCTGCTGGATACCCTGGTGCGCTACATGCTGTATTCGGACACGGAGACCCAGGCGGCGCGGCTGACCGCGGAGCAGTTGGTGAACCAGAACCTGATGTCGCTGCGCAGCGCCCGCGAGGAGCTGCAGTCGCAGTTCTCCGGCGAACAGTTGCAACAGGTCAACGCCTTCCTCGACGTGATCCGCTCCAACCTGTTCCTCAGCGCGGCCATGGACGAGGGCAGCGCACGCTAGTGGGTCATGCGTGAAATTCGGCGAACTAGCCGATATTGAGCACGGCGCTCAGGTGTTTCGGCAGCTCGATTTCGGGGATGTTGGTGAGGTCCTTGTCCAGCACGCCATCGATCTTGGCATTCACCCGCTTGGAAATCTTCTGCCGTAGTTCCCCGAGGAACTTCGGCGCGGCCGCCACGACCAGGCGATCGACACTGTCCACGTGCTTCTCCAGATACTGACTCAACTCCCGGGCAAACACCGCCTTCTCGTGTTCGTGCGGGTCGGTGCTGGGCTCCATGGCCGCGCGCTGTCCATTGCCGGGGCCTGACGTGCGCCCGCGTTCGCTGCTGATGAGATCCTGGGTCAGTTTGTTCTGGTGCTCCATGCTGTGGATCAGTTTCAGGGGATTGTTGGGCCCCTGATACTGGAAGATATTGGCCTTGGCGGCGTCGGCGATCAATGCCCAGGTCGTCGGCATGTAAACCTCCTCTAACTGAAGACAGTGACGCCACCTTAGCCCCTCGCGGCCTTGGGCTGCAAGCGATACCGTGCGTAGATCGATGGCGTCACGCAGTGCGCTGGAACGCACCGACTTTGCACGCGATTAAAAGGAAAATGACACTGCGGAGGCAACCATCGCCAGGCAGACATTCAGGATGCATCGGTCAAACTGGGTTCCTTGTCTGTCTCTGTCTCGGAACGCTCGATGACCGGCTCTTCGCCACAACAGGGTCGACGTCTTTCCATCACGTCGCTAAATAGTGACACTGCAATTAACCCTCTCAAGCTTGCCGCCCCGGCAGGCTTTTTTGCTCCCGGGGCAGCACTCTTCGACTAATAAACTATAGTTAACTTAGCCCGCTGTTTGTGGGCGTCTTGCGATTGTCTCTTGCGACTGCTGTAACGATTGACGGGTAAATTGGCGAGAGAGCGACGAGAATTCGAGCGAGCCTGGTGGCCAGAGTAAATCTCAACCTCATGATTTTAAGGGTATTTATCCTCGGTCGAGATAAGCATTGACTAATTCGTATAAAATTCTATACAGTTGTGACCAGCACTGAGGCTAAGAAAGATGTCATTTTTCTTGGAAACTCCAGGAAAAGGATCCTGGGCTTTCCCGATTCCGCTCAGCAAAGAATTGGTACGCAAATTAAAAGGCTACAGCGTGGTCTCAGCCCAACTAACTTTAAACCAATAAAGGAAGTTGGCCCTGGCACATACGAGATTCGTATATCCGCCTCAAAGAGCTGGTTTAGGGTTTTCTACGTTACCAAAGTTAAAAACGCGATCTACGTTCTGCACGCTTTCGAAAAGAAAAGTAATGCTGCTGGCGTGAAAGATATAAAGACCGGCAGAAGTGCGTATAAGGAGTTGCTTCGCCTCATCAAATAGGAGGGTCATGTGGCCAAATCAGTTTTCTACGATTTATACGATGACCCCAAGAAAGCGGCAGTTCTGGACGCAAAGGCCGACCTCTCAATTGAGCTTGAACAGCTAATAATAAAATCCGATTTGAATTATCAAGAAGTTGCGACAATTCTGGGAACTCAGCGTCCAAGAGTGAGCCAACTGATGAACGGGCACATAGACAGAATCTCATTAGATACTCTTACGGGATGGTTAGCTGTGCTGTCCGAGGGTCGCAAAAAAGTTGGGGTAATAACCAAGCCTGTCAGCGCCAATAAAGAAAGCTCTTTGGCAGCAGCTTAATGTTGTCGGTCCCAGGAGCAGCGACGGACCGCGGCTGCGCTTTCATCAGGGCACGCCGGTCGACGCCTGAGCGGCAGAGCGGGCTGCATTGGCGGCTGG
>JBBDSI010000381.1:12807-14810 GCA_040905005.1 Pseudohongiellaceae bacterium | reverse complement strand
GTCTCGTGTATACTCGCCGCGCCCCGGGTCAGGCTTTGTCTCCCGGTTCAGCTCTCCTGGCAGTTCACATGGTTCCGCCGCCCCGATTCGGGCGCCTGTCCAGTTGTTCGCGCCCCCTGTTTTGTACACTGGATTCCTTACCGTGATAGAGAAGATTCGCAACATCGCCATTATTGCCCACGTCGACCATGGCAAGACCACGCTGGTCGACAAGCTGCTGCAGCAATCCGGAACCCTGGAGTCGCGCGGCAAGCAGGTCGAACGGGTCATGGATTCCAATGACCAGGAGCGCGAGCGCGGCATCACGATTCTCGCCAAGAACACGGCCATTAACTGGCATGACTATCACATCAACATCGTGGATACGCCCGGCCACGCCGATTTCGGTGGCGAGGTGGAACGAGTGCTGTCCATGGTGGATAGCGTCCTGTTGCTGGTAGATGCCGTCGATGGCCCCATGCCGCAGACGCGCTTCGTGACCCAGAAGGCCTTTGCCCGCGGCCTGAAGCCCATCGTCGTGGTGAACAAGGTGGATCGCGACGGCGCGCGTCCGCACAAGGTGGTGGAAGAGGTGTTCGACCTGTTCGACAACCTCGGCGCGACCAACGAGCAACTGGACTTTCCGGTGATCTATGCCTCGGCACTGGCGGGCGTGGCCGGGCTCGAGCCCGAGGCACTGGCCGATGACATGACGCCGCTGTTCCAACTGATCGTGGACCGCGTGCCGCCGCCACCGGTGACCATCGATGCGCCCTTTCAGATGCAGATCAGTGCGCTGGATTACAGCAGCTACGTCGGCGTCATCGGCATCGGCCGGGTGACCCGCGGCAAGGTGCGCAACAACCAGCAGGTGGTCATCGTCGACCGTCACGGCAAGCAGCGCAAGGGCAAGATCCTGCAGGTCAAGAGTCACCTGGGGCTGGAGCGCATCGACGTGGAGGAGGCGCGGGCGGGTGAGATCGTCTGCATCAGCGGCATCGAGGGGCTGCATATTTCCGACACCCTGTGCGATCCCGCCCAGGTGGAAGCCATGGTGCCGCTCAAGGTGGATGAACCCACCATCAGCATGACCTTCCAGGTCAACGATTCGCCCTTTGCCGGCCGCGAAGGCAAGTTCATCACCACCCGCCACCTGAAGGAAAGGCTGGAGCGGGAACTGCTCTACAACGTTGCCCTGCGCGTCGAACAGGGCGAGACGCCTGACAGGTACAAGGTATCCGGCCGTGGCGAACTGCATCTGGCGGTACTGATCGAGAGCATGCGCCGCGAGGGCTACGAGCTGGCGATCTCCAGGCCGGAAGTGATTCTCCATGTGCGCGAAGGCGTCAGACACGAGCCCTATGAACACCTGGTGATCGATTGCGAGGAGCAGTATCAGGGCGCGGTGATCGAGGAGCTGGGGCAACGCCGGGCCGACATGCGTGATCTGCGCCCGGACGGCAAGGGCCGGGTGCGCATACAGTTCATTATTCCCACCCGCGGCCTGATCGGGTTTCGCTCCCAGTTCCTGAGCCTGAGCTCCGGCTCGGGCCTGATGACCCACGTGTTCGATCACTACGGCCCTTACAAGGACCTGGAGCTGGCGGTGCGCAACAACGGTGTGCTGGTGTCCATGGTGAAGGGTAAGGCCCTGGGTTATGCTCTTTTTAATCTACAGGATCGCGGTCGCCTGTTCATAGGTCCCAACACCGAGGTCTACGAGGGCATGATCGTTGGTCTGCACAGTCGCGAGAACGACCTCGTGGTCAACCCCACCAAGGCCAAGCAGCTGACCAACGTCCGCGCCTCCGGAACCGATGAAAACATACTCCTGACGCCACCGGTCGAACACAGCCTGGAGCAGGCCATGGAGTTCATCGATGAGGATGAGCTGGTGGAGATCACGCCCGCGCATATCCGCTTGCGCAAGAAGTACCTGAGCGAGAGCGAGCGCAAGCGTCAGAGTCGCGGCGGGCCGACGCGAGGCTGACCGCAGCAACTGACTGGTCATGGCCGGCGCGCTG
>JBBDSI010000381.1:6833-12707 GCA_040905005.1 Pseudohongiellaceae bacterium | reverse complement strand
AAACCGTTCCGCCGCCACCAGCTCAGCGTGTCTTCGGAGCATGAGTTGTACCTGGACCAGGCGGGCGATCCCGCTGGTATCCCCATCCTGTTCGTGCACGGCGGCCCCGGCTCCGGCTGTGACGCGAGTTCCCGCCGCTTTTTCGATCCTGGCACCTACCACATTATCACCTTCGATCAGCGCGGCTGCGGCCGGTCGACACCGCACTCCAGCATCGCCGACAACAGCACCGCTGACCTTATCCGTGACATGGAGACGATCCGGGAGCATCTCGGCATCGACCGCTGGGTGTTGTTCGGCGGTTCCTGGGGGTCCACGCTGAGCCTGCTCTATGCCCAGGCGCATCCAGAGCGCGTGCAGGCGCTGGTGCTGCGTGGTGTCTTTCTGTGCCGACAGCGAGAGCTGGACTGGTTATATCGCGAGGGCGCCAACCGGGTGTTTCCAGATTACTGGGCGGATTTCGTCAATCACATTCCGGAAGTGGAGCGCGATGATCTGGTAAGGGCCTATCATGACCGGCTCGTCGGCGAGGATGAACTGGCGCGTATGTCCGCGGCCAAGGCCTGGTCGGCCTGGGAGGGCAATTGCTCACGCCTGCACCCCAGCATGGAGGCCATGGCAAAATTCACCAAGGCGCATTACGCGCTGGCACTGGCACGTATCGAGACCCATTATTTTCTGAACAGCGGCTTCATCGCCGAGAACCAGATCCTCGAAAACATGGAACGAATCAGGGATATTCCCGGGCGCATCATCCACGGCCGCTACGACATGATTTGCCCGCTGGATAACGCCCTGGAGCTGTATAACGCCTGGCCGTCCGCCGAGCTGCATATCGTGCGCGATGCCGGGCATTCCTCTGCCGAGCCCGGAATTGTCGACGCCCTGATTCGGGCAACCCAGGACGTTGCGCAGCTGCTGGACGGCGCTGAATAAGCAGGTCTCCTGCCATGATTGCACTGATACAGCGGGTCAATCGGGCCGAAGTCAGAATCGACGGACACGCGCACGCACAAATCGATGCGGGCCTGCTGGCGCTGATCGGCATGCGCAAGGGAGATGATCCTGCCAAAGCCGAACAGCTCATCGACAGGGTGCTGGCCTACCGTGTATTCGCGGACAGTGAGGGCAGGATGAACCTGAGCCTGCGCGATACCGGCGGTGGCCTGTTGCTGGTCTCCCAGTTTACGCTGGCCGCCGATACCCGGAGTGGGCTCAGGCCGAGCTTTTCTCCGGCGCTACCCTCCGGCGAGGCCGAGCCGCTCTGGGAGGCGTTACTGCGTTATACCGATGCGCAACACGCCCCGGTGCGCAGCGGTCGCTTCGGCGCCGACATGCAGGTGGCGTTGGAAAACAACGGACCGGTGACGTTCTGGCTGGAGGTTTAGTCTGGCCTCGCTCTCCAACCAGCGCAGTAGATCAGCTCTCCGAGCTAACTCGCAACCGAATCCGCCGGACTCAGCTCGGCGCCTGTTCCTCATCTTCCTGGTCTTCCTGGCGCCTGCGGATCATGCGTCCGGCAACGATACCCAGCTCGAACAGCGCCCACATGGGCAGGGCCAGCATGGACTGGGTGAACGGGTCGGGTGGGGTCAGCAGCATGGCGACGACGAAGCAGCCAACCACGACGTAGGGCCGCTTCCTGGCCAGTGTTTCCGGGTCGGTCAGTCCCGCCCAGACACTCAGAAACACCGCCACCGGGATTTCGAACGCCAGCCCGAAGGCGAAGAAGATGGTGAGCGCGAAGCTGAGGAAGCTGCTGATATCGGGCGCCACCTGAATGTCTTCCGGCGCGACGGAAATAAAGAAGGAGAAGACGATCCCGAACAGGATGTAACGGGCGAAGGCGATGCCGCCGTAGAAGAGAAGCACACTGGAAATGAACAGGGGAATGGCCAGCGTCTTTTCATTCTTGTACAGACCCGGCGCGATAAAGGACCAGAGCTGATAGAGAATATACGGCGCCGCCAGCATCAGGGATACGTAGAAAGTCAGTTTGAAAGGCGCGAAGAAGGGTGACGTGGGATCGATCGCGATCATGCTGGTATTTTCCGGCAGGGCAGCGATCAGCGGCGCCGCGACATAGCGGTAGATGTCATTGGCAAAGGCGAACAGCGCCAGGAAGATGACGAGGACCGCAACGAAGCTTTTGATGATACGGTCGCGCAACTCGATCAGGTGATCGATCAGCGTCAGTTCCTTTTCCTCTTCCGCCGATGTCATGTTATCCAGCCCGCGCTATTCATGATCAGCGGAGTCATCTTTTTCGGCCAGCTTGGGGTTTTTGCCGGAGCCGTACAGGGGCTTGTTGCCGGCTTTCCTGACTTCCTCTCCTGCCTCGTCCAGTTCCTTCCTGGCCTCGCCAATCTGTTCATCGGCATCGCCTAGGTAGGCTTCCTTGGGCAGGCCCGGATCAAAGTCATCGGAGCTGACGATGTTCTTGACCGACTTTTCGGTGTCCTTGGCCGTACGCTCAACTTCCGATTTGGCGTCTTCGATCTCGGCCATGACGGACTCATTGTGCAGCGTGCGCCGTATCTCGTCTGCGTTGATCTCACGCTCGATGTCGGCCTTGATGCGGTGGAAGCTGCGGCGGAAGCGACCCATCCAGAGACTGGCGGTTCTGATCGCGGCCGGGAGTTTCTCCGGCCCGATTACGATCAGGGCCACGATGGCGACCAGGATTAACTCGGTGGAGTGAATATTGAACATAGAATGAGGTGGCGAGAGTGATTAGGAGTGGCGCCAGGCACACCACTCCAGTTAATTGCGGAACAGGGCACCAGGAGGCGTCAGGAGAATTTATTTATTCTCTGCCTTCACCTTCCGAGCGCTCGGTTCCGCCTTGTCTTCGCCCGTCTCGCCGGCGGGGGCTTCCCCGTCCTCGTCCAGGTCCTCGTCCTTCTGGTCATCGTCCTTGATGGCAGTCTTGAAGCCTTTGAGCGCGCCGCCGAGATCGGATCCCAGGTTGCGTAATTTTTTGGTGCCGAACAGCATGACAACGATCAACAGAACGATCAGCAGTTGCCAGATTCCAATTCCACCTACACCCATTTTAAACCTCCACGGCCGCCAGCCATTGTCTCGGACTCGCGGCAATCAATTCTTGCGAGAAGCCTTCTCGTCAAGGCCGGATATGTTAAAGCGTTTTTGCAGTTCCTCCAACACCTGAGCCTGGCTGAGATCGAGATGACTCAGCATGACCATCGTGTGGAACCACAGGTCCGCGACCTCGTGAACCAGAGCCTGCCTGGAGTCGGGGCCGCCAACCGCGGCGTCCTTGGCGGCGAGTATTGTCTCCGTCGCCTCCTCACCCACTTTCTCCAGGATCTTGTTCAGCCCCTTCTCGTACAGGCTGGCGACATAGGAGGAGTCTCCGGTCTGCCCCTTGCGCTGTTCGAGCACGCTCTGCAGTTGTGTCAGTACATCACTCATGATGGAGCATTCAGCAATCGATTTAGGTAGCTCGGGTCTGGCGAGCGCCTGTCGCGCTCGTTCGGGATCAGGATCGGGAATTGCCGTACATGGCGGTGGGCTCGGTGATGACCGGCTCCACAACCTTCCAGGCGTCCGCTTCCAGACGCTTGAAGAAGCAGCTTTCCCGGCCGGTATGGCAGGCTATGCCTCCATGCTGCTTCACCTTGAAGCAGACGGTGTCATTGTCGCAGTCCAGGTAGACATCCACAAGTTCCTGCACATTGCCCGATTCCTCACCCTTGCGCCAGAGCGACCGGCGGGAGCGCGACCAGTAGACGGCGCGGCCCTCGCGCACAGCGGTTGCCAACGCCTCGCGGTTGAGCCAGGCCAGCATCAGCACGCGTCCGGATTCGGCCTCCTGGGTTACTACCGGTACCAGTCCGTCGCTGTTCCAGCTCACCTGATCGAGAAATGATGTCATGGCCAAAGTATGCGCCCTCACTCGTTAAAAGACAAAAGGAACACGCCCAGCGCCGCCAGTCCCAGGGTCAGGACGGGCATGGCGGTGAGTGCCGGAACAACCGGGGGTAGCAGGCTGACACCCGCCAGTAGCAGCGCGGCGGCGCCGCCGAGCCGGGTCCGTCGCCGTCGCGCTCGCCGGGTCTGTTCCGCGGCATCCTGTTGCCGGCGCAGGGTCTGATTGATGGCCTGTAGCTGGTTGGCCTGGCCGATGGCGTTGATGATCTGTTGGGGAAGTTGTGGCACCTGCTCTATCCAGTCGGGCAGTTCGTCGCGGATGCGGGCCAGCAGCGTCAGGGGATTGAGACGCTTGCGATTCCAGTCTTCCAGGAAGGGCAACGCGGTCTGCCACAGGTCGAGGTCGGGATACAGCTGGCGGCCCAGACCCTCCACGTTCAGCAGCGTTTTCTGCAGCAACACCAGTGACGGCTGGACTTCCATGTCGAAGCGGCCGGCGGTGCGAAACAACTGCACCAGCAAGTGGGCGAAGGAGATATCCTTCAGCGGTTTCTCGAAAATGGGCTCGCAGACCCGGCGCATCGCGGACTCGAATTCGGTCACGCGGGTGCCGGCCGGTACCCAGCCGCACTCCACGTGCAACTCGGCGACGCGCCGGTAATCGCGCTTGAACATGGCGAGCAGGTTTTTTGCCAGGTATTCCTGATCGGCGACGGTGAGCGAGCCGATGATGGCACAGTCGATGGCGATGTATTGTGGTTGTCGCGGATTGTCGAAGGCGACGAAGATATTGCCCGGGTGCATATCGGCGTGGAAGAAATTGTGCTCGAACACCTGGGTGAAGAAGATGTTGACCCCGGTCTCGGCGAGCTGCTTCAGATCCACGCCGTTCGCCAGAAGGGCATCGATATTGGTGACCGGGATGCCATGGATGCGCTCCATGACCAGCAGGCTGCGGCAGGTGAAATCCCAGTATACCCGGGGCACATACAGCTCCGGCGAACCCTCGAAGTTGCGCTTCAGTTGCGTGGTGTTGGCGCCCTCTGCCTGCAGATCCAGTTCATCGAAAATGATCTTCTCGTAGTCGCTGACCACCTCCATCGGCCGCAGGCGCTTGCCGATGGCTGTGCGGGTCTCGATGAGGCGGGCCACCCACTTGAGTAGCCGCACGTCTTCGGCGACGGTCTTCGCGATGCCGGGCCGCAGCACCTTGACCACGACCTCATCGCCATTCATGAGCACTGCCTTGTGTACCTGAGCGACGGACGCCGAGGCAAGGGGGGACGTGTCTAATTCTTTGAATATGTCGGTCGCGGGAATACCCAGTGATGTTTCCACGATCGTCTCGATCGAAGGCGAGGAGAAGGGAGGAACGTTATCCTGCAGAGACTGCAACTCGTCCGCCAGTTCGATGTCGAGAAAATCACGCCGTGTCGAGAGGAGTTGTCCGAACTTGATAGTGATCGGGCCCAGCTCTTCCATGGCCAGGCGCAGGCGCTGGTTGCGCGTGCCCTTGCCATGCCGACTGAATGCCCAGGGCAGGCGCAGGGGAAACAGCAACAGGCGTACCCAGACTACCCGCGGTTGTCCGGCCAGAAACTCATCGAGCCGGTACTTGGCGATGACGCTCAATACCAGAAACAGACGGGGCAAGTGTGACACGGTGCGCTAGTCCGGTCCGTTGCTTGAGGTGTCGAGACGGGCGTCGAGGTGGGCATCCAGGCGGTCCAGCCTGGCGCCGGCCCGATCCAGTTGCAGCCGGAGTGCCTGCAGGTTCTCGGTGAACTCATGCCGTTCGACGTGGTGCGGGACCAGGCGCCGTTCCTCCTTGAGATAGTCCTCGAGATTGCGTCCCAGGCGACTGCGGGAGTCCCGCGCAGCCCGCTCCAGACGATCGACGACCTGTCCGACGCCGTGAGTTACGGGGTCACCGAGCAATGGCGCCAGGAAATCCTCCCACTCCAGGTCCAGTGTCGTCAT
>JBBDSI010000381.1:0-6733 GCA_040905005.1 Pseudohongiellaceae bacterium | reverse complement strand
AAAGGCACTCTTCATAAAGGCACTCTTCATAGGGGCACTCCTCATAAAGGCACTCCCCAGAAAACCACTTCCCGGACCAGAAAACCACTTCCCGGAAAACCACTCCCCGGTAAAGTATTCATGAGTCCTTGAAGCCGAGATGAATCGCGCAGATGCCGTTCATCACGTCCTGATAGCGGCAAGCGCTGAAGCCGGCCTCCTGCATCATTGCCAGCAGGCTGTCCTGGTCGGGATGCATGCGGATGGATTCCACCAGATAACGATAGCTGTCGCCTTCCCCCACCAGCATGCGCCCCGCCATTGGCCAGAGCCCGGACCAGGCGTCGTAGGCGCGGCCGAGCAGGGGGTTGCGGGGCTTGGAGAATTCCAGAATCACCACGCGTCCGCCGGGTTTGAGTGCGCGGCACATCGAGGCGAGGGCGGCGGCCTTGTCGGTGACATTCCTGAGCCCGTAGGCGATGCAGATGCAGTCGAAGGTGTCATCGGCGAAGGGCAGGGCCTCGGCATCGACCTGGGCGACCTGTACCGCGTTGCCCAGTCCGGCATCGATGAGCCGGTCGCGGCCGACCTGCAGCATGGCCTCGTTGATGTCTGCCAGCACGACCTGACCCGACTTGCCGACGAGGGGCGCGAACTTCAGGCTGAAATCACCCGTGCCGCCCGCCAGGTCTAACACTTTCTGCCCCGGGCGCAAGGCAGTGAATTCCAGGGTGAAGCGCTTGATCAGTCGGTGCGAGCCGAGCGACATGACGTCGTTCATGAGGTCGTAGCGTGAGGCCACCGAGCGGAATACCTGCCCGACCCGTTCGGCTTTTTCGGAGACCGGTACCTGCTGGTAGCCGAAATGGGTGGTGTCCTTGTCGTCGGGCTTGTCGTCGGGTGTGCTCATGGCGGCAGCCTGGGGAGGCTATCTCTTCTTCGGCGAGGATTGGGGCGAGGGTTGGATTGTAATGACCTGGGTATCGGCAGGCAACGGTTCCCGTCGGGCACCGGCAGCCTCCAGCTTCTCCAGGTATTCCTCCCACAACGCATCCTGCTGGCTGCACAGCTCCCATAGATAGGGCCAACTGTACAGGCCCGTATCGTGGCCGTCGTCGAAGTCCAGCCGGATGGCATAGTTGCCCACGGGCGCCACGGCCCTGATGCGGACATCCTTCTTGCCGGTCTGCAGCACCTCCTGTCCGGGTCCGTGCCCCTTCACTTCCGCCGAGGGCGAGTGCACGCGCAGGAATTCGGCGCTGAGCTGGTAGTTGCCCTCCTCGCCATAGTCGAGCTCGAGGGTGGCTGACTTGCGGTGCAGCGTGATGTCGTGAGGAACGGGTGTATCCATGGCACGCGTCAGAGGATGTAGCGGCTGAGGTCGTCGTCTCTGGCGAGCTCGCCCAGTTGCTTCTCGACGTAGGCGCTGTCTATCACCAGTTCCTGTTCTTCCCCGACGGCCATGTCGGCGGCGGAGAAGGATACCTCCTCCAGCAGGCGTTCCATGACCGTGTGCAGGCGGCGGGCACCGATGTTCTCGGTGCGCTCGTTCACCTGCCAGGCGGTCTCGGCGATCTTCGCGATGCCGTCCTTGCTGAAAGACAGATGCAGATTTTCGGTCGCCAGCAGGGCCTGGTATTGCTCGGTTAATGAGGCACTTGGCTCCACCAGGATGCGCTCGAAATCCCTGGCAGTCAGGGCATCCAGTTCGACCCGGATGGGCAGTCGACCCTGAAGTTCGGGTATCAGGTCCGAGGGCTTCGCCAGGTGAAAGGCACCCGAGGCGATGAACAGGATGTGGTCGGTTCGAATACTGCCGTACTTGGTGGTGACCGTGGAGCCCTCGATCAGGGGCAGCAGGTCCCGCTGCACGCCCTCGCGCGAGACGCCGGCGCCGCCCTGATCGTGGCGATTGGTGACCTTGTCGATCTCGTCGATGAAGACGATGCCGGTCTGCTCGGTGGTCTCTATGGCGCGATTCTTGATCTCTTCATCATTGATCAGCTTCGCTGCCTCCTCGTCCCTGACGATCCTCAGCGCCTGCTTCACCGGCATACGCCGTGAGTGCTTGCGGCCGCTGTTCATGTTGGAGAACATGTTCTTGAGCTGGCTGGTCATATCCTCGAGGCCGGGCGGCGCCATGATCTCCACGCCCGTCTGCGACTCGGCCACCTTGATCTCGATCTCCCTTTCATCCAGATCGCCTTGCCTGAGTTTCTTGCGGAACAGTTGTCGGGCGCGCGACTGGGAGTCCTCGTCTTCCTCGTTTTCGTCGCGGCGTGCCTGGGGCAGGAGCACGTCGAGAATGCGATCCTCGGCCAGGTCTTCCGCCAGGTGCTTCACCTTCTCGATCTCCTGCTCGCGGAGCATCTTCACGGCGACGTCCACCAGGTCGCGGATGATGGACTCCACGTCGCGGCCCACGTAACCCACCTCGGTGAACTTCGTCGCCTCCACCTTGATGAAGGGAGCCTGGGCGAGCCTGGCCAGGCGCCTGGCGATCTCGGTCTTGCCGACGCCGGTGGGGCCGATCATGAGGATGTTCTTGGGCGTGATTTCGTCGCGCAGCTCCTCGGACAGTTTCATGCGTCGCCAGCGGTTGCGCAGGGCGATGGCCACGGCGCGCTTGGCCTCGTCCTGTCCGACAATGTGCTTGTCCAACTCCGAAGTGATCTCTCTGGGTGTCATCATGGACATCGGGGTAATTCCTGTACAAGACGCCGCACCGGGTTTCAGGCGGCGTCGAAATCGAGTTCTTCTATGGTGAGGTTCTGATTCGTGTAGACGCAGATGTCGGCGGCGATGCCCAGGCTCTTCTCGACGATGGCGCGGGCGTCCAGCTCGGTGTTTTGCAGCAGGGCGCGCGCGGCGGCCAGGGCGAAGGAGCCGCCAGAGCCGATGGCCATGATGGCGTCTTCCGGTTCGATGACATCGCCGTTGCCGGAGATGATGAGTGAGGCTTCCCGGTCCGCCACGACCAGCAGCGCCTCCAGGCGACGCAGTGCCCGCTCCGTGCGCCACAGCTTGGCCAGTTCCACGGCGGCGCGAGTGAGTTTGCCGGAGTGCTTCTCCAACTGCTCCTCGAAGCGTTCGAACAGGGTGAAGGCGTCCGCGGTGCCACCGGCGAAACCGGCCAGGATCTGGTCCTTGTGCAGGCGCCTGACCTTGCGGGCGTTGCCTTTCATGACGGTATTGCCCTGGGAGACCTGTCCGTCACCGCCGATCACGACCTTGTTGCCGCGCCTGACGGAGAGGATGGTAGTGCCTCTGTATTGTTCCAATTTGCCTCCTTGCGCTTCCCTTCGCCGGTATTGATCAGCGCTCCCCTAAGGTATCACGCCAGTTTCGCGATGGGGGAAGCTGAGGATATTGGGGAGGGTCGCCGAAATTCAAGGCGTTGGCTGTTGCGGGCGCTGCGCTGTGTTACTCGACGCTCGTGCGCAGGAAGCCGATGTTATTGCGCCTCAGTATGCGCTCGGCCTCGGCCAGTTGGCCGTGGGTGCGGTAGGGGCCGGATTGCACCAGGAACAGCGTGCGTCCGGTGATCTGTTGGCTGCGCACCCGCACCTGCAGCCCGAGGGATTGTTGTCGCTGCATCTCCTGCTCGGCCCGCTCGCGTTGCTGAAAGGCGCCGGATTGCAGCAGATAGGGCACGGGCAGCGGGTCATCCGCCGCGGCGACATCCACCGGCGTGGCATCGACCGGTACTTCGTAGATGGGCAGTTCGGTGTAGAACTCGAGCTGCAGGCCGTTGTCGCCCGCAGCAGCCGGTTCCGCCGGCGCGCTGGAGACGGCGCGGGTGCCGGCCACGGGCTGCGCGGCGGCGACCGAGGGCGGTGGCGGCACGCGGCCGGACAGGTACAGCAGCACGCAGCCGAAGACGCCCAGGGCCATGCCGACCAGAATGCCGGTGACCATCATCGACCAGGCTGGAGGTGCCTGCGCCGGTTTCTTGTCCAGCAGTGGCTCGGGGCGAATTTTGGCGAAGTCGTGGCTCATGTATTAGTCGAACAAGGCACAGGCTGTGCTGCTAAATTGGCAATAAAATGTTGTTTTGACAATGGCTTATACCAGACAGGCACCAGAATTATCGGTAGCCCGGCCCATAGCTGAAGCTTGCAGCCTGGGCGGTAGTAGCCAATTGGCGTGCGGCTTCCCCACAGCGGTCCATTTTACCGATTCTCCACGTTATAAAGTCACCCCGATGCGCCTCGGATGATCGAAAAAATGGACCGCTCTCCAACCAGCGCAGAAGATCAGCGTGAGTCCGGGCTAGTGGCCCGGTTCTGCCCTCAGATCAGATCCAGGGGATCCACATCCAGGCTCCAGCGTAGCCGCGGCGGGCAGCGCAGGGCTTCAACCGCCTGCAGGAGCTCGGTCAGCCGCTGTTGCAGGGCGCCGCGGGAGGCGCTCTTGAGTAGTAGTTGCGCCCGAAACCGGCCCGCGCGTTTTTCCATCGGTGCCGGCAGGGGGCCGAGCCATTCCACGGCGTCGCCGGCCTGCCGCGCCAGCAGCTCGCAAATCTTATCCAGAAAGCCAAGCGCGGTGTCCGCCGCCGGCGCCTCGGCGCGCAGCAGGGCCAGGTAAGTGAAGGGCGGCATCGCCGCCTCCTGCCGCTCCGTCAGCAGTTCCAGCGCGAATGCACGATAGGGCAGCGACACGAGGCGTTGTAGCACTGAATGGGCGGCATGGCGGGACTGGATCAGGACTTCGCCCGGGCGTTCGGCGCGCCCGGCCCGGCCCGCTACCTGGACGATGGTCTGGGCCATATGTTCCTGGCCGCGGAAGTCGGCGCTGAACAGGCCGCTGTCCGCATCCAGCACCACCACCAGGGTGATGTTGGGGAAGTGATGTCCCTTGGCCAGCATCTGTGTGCCCAACAGCAGACAGGGCTCGCCGCTGTGAATCTGGGTGAGCATGGCATCGAAGCGCCTTCTGCTGCGTGTGGAATCGCGGTCGATGCGCAATACCGGGTAGTCCGGGAAGCGGGCGCTCAGCAGCGCCTCGATCTTCTGGGTGCCCTGGCCCAGGGTGGTCAGCGCACGGCCGCCGCAACCGGGACAGGCTTGCGGCACCGGTTGCCGGCGCCCGCAATGGTGACAGCGGAGGGCGCGCGGCTGCGCATGCAGCGTGAACTGCGCCATGCAGTCGTCGCATTCGGCCACCCAGCCACAGGTCTGGCATTGCAGCAGCGGCGCGAAGCCGCGCCGATTGATGAAGGTCAGGACCTGATTGCCCGCCTTTAATTGCTGCTCGATGCGCAGCAGGGCGAGTTCACTGAACACCACCTCCATCCCCTGGCGGGCGGTATCGATAATCTGCATGGCAGCCGTGCTGGCGCCGCCGGCGCGCACATCGAGGCACAGGTGGGTGAACTTGCCGGTGCGTGCGTTGTGCAGGCTCTCCAGGCTGGGAGTGGCCGATCCCAACAGCACCGGGACGCTTTCCAGGCGGCCGCGCATGACCGCCAGGTCGCGCGCCGAATAGCGAAACCCGTCCTGCTGCTTGAAGGACTGGTCGTGCTCCTCGTCGACGATGATCAATCCGGGTTTCGCCAGCGGTGTAAACACGGCTGAACGGGTGCCGATGACGATGCCGGCCGTTCCCGAGCGCGCCGCCTTCCACGCCGCCAGTCTTTCTGTATCGCTCAGTCCGGAATGGAGGGTCACGACCGGGCAAGCGAAGCGCGCTTCGAAGCGGGAGATCGTCTGCGGGGTGAGGCCGATCTCGGGCACCAGCACCAGACACTGGCCGCCGCCGGCGAGTACTGTCGCCATGATCCCCATGTATACCTCGGTCTTGCCGGACCCGGTGATGCCATCCAGCAGATAGCATTGGTATTTGCCCAGGCCCGCACTGACTGCCGCGACTGCCTGCCGCTGTTCGGGCATGAGTGTGTGGGGTGTGGCGGTGCTCGGCGCTCTTGTTAGAGGCTCTGTGTTGAAGGACTCTGCGTCCGGTTCGGGGCGCTGTTCGCAGACGATGAGTGCCTTGTTTTCCAGCTGACGCAGTAGTTCGCGCTGGTAGCCGTGGGCGAGCAGGGTGTCCCGGTCACAGCCGTCACGTTCGAGGATCAGTTCATACAGCGCCAGTTGTCGCGGCGCCCGTGCCAGTGCCTGCCGGGCCGTGTCGGGATCGCTGCTGCTGCGCCACCAGGCCACCGTCTCCACGAGTGGCCGGCCCTGGCGCAGCAGCACAGGTAGCGCGGTGCTGAAGACCTCGCCCGGGGGGTGCTGATAATAGTCCGCCGCCCACTGCAGCAATTCCAGGAGTCCCGGCCCGAACAGCGGTTCGCTGTCCAGCAGCTGTGAGATCGGCCTGAGCTTCGAGTGGGCCACGTCACTGCGGGTGTCTGTGCCTAACACCATGCCGGTAAGCTGGCGCCGGCCGAAAGGCACGCTGACCCGCATGCCGGGTAGCGGCGTCTTGTCTTCGTGGCTGCGGGGAAGATAGTCGAACGCGCGGCGCAGGGGAGAGGGTACGGCAACGCGATAAATGAAGGGCGGCTGCTGCGTTCGGGGCATGGGGAGTGGGCGGTCCGGGTCTGGCGGGCAATCGCCGCAGTGTACGGACTAAGCCGCTGGCTAACAACTGGCCGGTGGCTGATCTGCCGCGGCCGATAGTCTATACTCCTGCCATTCACGCTGGGGCGTCAGCGCAGGCCAGATACACAAGCCCTGGCCCGGACTATTCATGAACTGCCGTAGCGATGGTATCTCGGCGTCCGCAACGGGTCGCTCATGAAGCGTCCGCA
>JBBDSI010000380.1:0-2428 GCA_040905005.1 Pseudohongiellaceae bacterium | reverse complement strand
GCGAGCAGGGAACTGATCCATTCGCCCAGCACGAAGATGAGCATGGCCAGTCCGATCATGAAGGCTCCCACGTAGTATTCCATGGGGGTGGCGTTATAGATGTATTGCAGGCGTTCGTGGTGAAAGGCCTCCTGCAGGCCCTTTATTTCGCCGATGGCCTGTCCGGGCACCAGCACGTTGAGCCGGGCGCTGATAAAGCAAATGGCGACGATGAGTCCGCCCCAGGCCCAGGCGGCGGGTTTGCGGCTGGCCAGCAGGGCGAAGGCGACAATGCCGCCCAGCAACAAATGCACGATCCAGAACACCCACCAGTAGGGTCCGAAGAGCACCAGCTCCAGGGCCGGGGCGTGGGAGAAAGGCGACCACATCACGATGGAGAATTCGGCGAATTCAAACAGGAAATACACGCCCACCGACACCAGGCAGATCATGCGCAATCGGCGCACCGCGAGTTGGTAGTCCTCCTGGACCCCCTCGTCCCAGTCGGCCAGATGCAGGGCGCCCCCGATCATGCGCACCATCAGCAGGGTGGCCGATCCGGCGGCCACGGCGGAGGTGAGGAACATCATGGGCAGCAGCGCACTGTGCCAGAAGGGCTTGGCATCGACCACCCCGAAAAAGGCGCCGCTCTGACTGGGGAACAGCACGCAGAACATGGCGGCCAGGCAAATGAGCGGTTTCAGCCACTGCTTGTCGTCGCGGAAACTCAGCACCCAGGCGGCGATGGCGATGACCAGATAGATGGAATACATCCAGGCGTTGAAGGCCATCATGCTGGTGAAGCTGGCCCGGGTGAAAATGTAGTGGGAGCGGTCCATGTGTCCCAGGTCCAGCCAGACTCCGAGGAAGGCGGGGAGAATGCCGGCCGCGCTGATAATGATGGCGGTGCGCAGAGCGGCACGGCTTTTAAAGCCCGGCCACTCCAGAATGAAGCCCAGCGCACCGATGGCGAAGGCGCCGCCGGCGATGCCGACGCCGTGAAAGTAAAAGGCGACCCACAGTCCCCAGGGGACATAGGAACCGTACCCGGCGGGGAGGTGGCCGTAGGCGAAGCGTTGGTACACGCCGTAGGCGCCGATGACCATGAGGAAGACCCAGAGGATCTGCAGGATCAGGCGAAGACGTTTGGCGGAGGGGGTGGTGGCGGACATGGCGGTTCTCCTCGGTTTTCAGACGACGTAATACACGCGGGGTTTGGTGCCTTTGTGGGGCAGCAGGGTCTGGACATTGTTTTTGGTGATCAGTTCGGTCACCAGACTGTCCGGGTCATTGGCGTCGCCGAAATAATTGGCGCGTCCAATGCAGGAGGTGCTGCACATGGGCAGCTTGCCCTCCTCGAGACGGTGCAGACAGAAATGGCATTTGCGGGCGTTGCCCTTGGGGGAGGCGTGGGCGCTTTTGTCCCGGTCCCAGCTTTTGTTGTATTCGTGATTGGGCAGGCGTTCGTTGGGGGCTTTTGCGAACAGCGGACGCTCTTCGCCCTGCGGCGCACCCTTGGCGGCATCGTCCTGATAGTTCAATCCGAAATCGCTGGTGCGGGCGCCGTAGGGACAGGCGGTGAGACAATAGCGGCAGCCGATGCAGCGGTCGTAATCGATGGTGACGATGCCGTCGGGCCGTTTCCAGGTGGCGTTGACCGGGCAGACCGGCACGCAGGGCGGATTGTCGCACTGCATGCAGGGACGCGGCATGTGGGTCATTTTCACGTTCGGAAACTCGCCGGTCACCTCGGTGACCACCGGACGATACACCACGCCGGGCGGAAGTTTGTTTTCCGCCACGCAGGCGATGGTGCAGGCGTGGCAGCCCACGCATTTGCGGGTGTCGATGACCATGATCCAGCGGCGCTGCTCCACCGGTTTGTCCAGCGCTTTCTTCAACTCCCGCTGCATGCGCACCAGCACATCCTCTTTGGGCTTTTTGGGGATGTTTTCCAATCCGCTCACCTCACGGCGGGTTTCGTCGCCTTCCGGATCGCGGCTGCGGGGCAGCACCCGGTCTTTCACCGCCAGTCCCACACTGCCGGCCACGCCCGCCCCCACCAGGGTGGCGGAACGGAGGAATTCTTTACGGGTCATTTTCATGGGAGGGTCTCCTGCGTTGGTTTTCCTGCGACAAGGCGGGTATCATCAAAAGCAATCACGTCTGAGAGACGGGTGGCGGCCAGTTTTTTACGGATCTGGGCCCGTTCTTTTTTCCAGAAGGCATGGGTGGGGCAGGCGCGGCTGTCCGAACAATATTCCTCGCCCAGCAGACAGCGTCCCAGAAAATCCTCGCCGTCCATTTTCTCCGCGATTTCCAGCAGGGTGATCTCCGCCGCCGGACGGGCCAGCCAGATGCCGCCGCGGTTGCCGCGACGGGAGATCACCAGTTCCGCCGACACCAGGCGGCCGATAATTTTACTCAAATAGGGTTTCGGAATGCCGGT
>JBBDSI010000379.1:0-14918 GCA_040905005.1 Pseudohongiellaceae bacterium | reverse complement strand
TCTTCGAGTTTAGCCATTTTTGCCGGGTGTTACAGCCCTTAACCCTGACAAAGCCCCGCTGAATGAGGCTTTGTCAGGGTTAAGGGCTGTATAACGAAAAAACCCGATCACTCGCAAGTGATCGGGTCGTGTTCGAGGGCCGGCCTGGCGGTTTACTCTACTGCAGACTCTTCTGCGTCGTCTTCGGTTACGCGCGGACGGTCGACAAGCTCGACATAGGCCATGGGTGCATTGTCGCCGGGACGCCCACCACACTTGAGAATGCGGATATAGCCTCCGGGCCGGTCGGCGTAGCGCGGGCCGAGTTCGCCGAACAGCTTGCCGACGGTGGCCTTGTTGCGCAACCGGTCGAAGGCCAGGCGGCGATTGGCCACGCTGTCTTTCTTCGCCAGTGTGATTAGCGGCTCGGCGACCGAGCGCAGTTCCTTGGCCTTGATCAACGTAGTCTTGATGATTTCATGCTCGACCAGGGACGAGGTCATGTTGCGAAACATGGCCGACCGGTGGGAGCTGTTTCTGTTTAACTGGCGACCGCTGTGGCGATGACGCATAATTTTATACCTTCAACTGTAACTGCTTATTCTCAGGCTGCGCGGTCGTCAGACTTGAGGCTGGCAGGTGGCCAGTTCTCCAGACGCAGGCCCAGTGACAAACCACGAGTCGCCAGAACATCCTTGATTTCGGTCAGGGATTTCTTGCCGAGGTTCGGGGTCTTGAGCAACTCAACTTCGGTGCGCTGAATCAGGTCACCGATGTAGTAGATATCTTCGGCTTTCAGGCAATTGGCCGAGCGAACGGTTAACTCCAGGTCATCCACCGGACGCAGCAAGATCGGATCGATCTCGTCCTCACGTTCCTCCGGCTCGTTGACAATCTCGCTCTGCAGGTCAACGAACACACTCAGCTGGTGCTGCAGAATGGTGGCGGCACGGCGAATCGCCTCTTCGGGATCGATGGTGCCGTTGGTCTCCAGATCGATGATCAACTTGTCCAGGTTGGTGCGCTGTTCCACACGGGCGCTCTCGACCGAATAGGACACGCGTACAACCGGGCTGTAAGAGGCATCCAGCACCAGCTTGCCGACCGCACGGGTCTCCTCATCATCCTCGGAACGGCTATCCGCCGGCGAATAACCACGTCCCTTGCGTACAGCCAGACGCATGTTCAACTCACCATTGTTGTTCAGGTGAGCGATCACGTGATCCGGGTTGACGATATCCACGTCGTGGTCGGTCTCGATATCGCCGGCAGTCACCACGCCAGAGCCCTTTTTGGACAGACTCAGAACGACCTCATCCTTGTTGTTGAGGATGACTGCCACACCCTTGAGGTTCAGCAGGATCTCGATGACGTCCTCGCGCACTCCCTCGATGGTGCTGTATTCGTGTACAACTCCGTCAATCTCAACTTCCTCAACTGCAGAGCCGGGCATGGATGACAGCAAAATGCGACGCAGCGCGTTGCCAAGGGTGTGGCCGAAGCCGCGCTCTAGCGGTTCCAGCACCACCTTGGAATGATACTTGTCGATTTCATCGACCTGTATCACTTGCGGTGTTAGGAAATCAGATAAAGAAATTTGCATGTAATCCACCCTTTGTGTGATTGAGTCACTACTTGGAATAAAGCTCGACGATCAGGTTCTCGTTGATTTCCTGCGGCAAGTCTTCGCGATCCGGTTTCCGCGTAAACTGTCCTTCGAGCTTGCTCTGATCGACCGAAACCCAGTCGATGGCGCCGCGTTGGGCAGCCAATTCCAAAGCAGATTTGATTCGCAATTGCTCCTTGGCTTTCTGGCGAATGGCAACGACATCGCCTTCCTTCACCTGGTAGGAAGGCACATTCACTACCTCACCATTGACGGTGATCGCCTTGTGAGAGACCAATTGTCGGCACTCGGCTCTCGTCGAGCCGAACCCCATACGGTAAACGACATTATCCAGCCGGCATTCCAGCAACTGCAGGAGGTTTTCACCGGTGGCACCCTTCTGTCGTGCGGCTTCCTTGTAGTAGCCACGAAACTGTTTTTCCAGAACGCCGTAGGTGCGACGCACCTTTTGCTTCTCGCGAAGCTGCACACCATAGTCTGACAGGCGGCCACGACGCTGGCCGTGCTGACCGGGAATCACCTCAGTCTTGCACTTGCTGTCGATCGGGCGTACGCCACTTTTAAGAAACAGGTCTGTTCCTTCACGACGAGAGAGTTTACATTTCGGGCCTAAATAGCGGGCCATATCCTATTCTCCTGTTTACACGCGCCGTTTTTTCGGCGGTCGGCAACCGTTGTGTGGAATGGGAGTGACATCAGTGATATTGCTAATCTTCAAGCCACAGTTGTTCAGAGCACGAACCGCAGATTCCCGTCCCGGTCCTGGACCATTCACCTTCACATCCAGGCTTTTCAGCCCATAGAGTTCCATCGCGCTCTTGCCAGCCTTCTCCGCGGCCACCTGGGCGGCGAACGGGGTGCTCTTGCGCGAACCGCGGAAGCCTGAGCCACCTGCCGTTGCCCAGGAAAGCGCATTACCCTGTCGGTCAGTGATGGTCACAATGGTGTTGTTGAAGGACGCATGAATAAACGCAATGCCATCGATCACCGCGTTGCGTGATTTCTTCTTGCTCGATGTCTTAGCTGCTGGCTTTGCCATGTCTATTTCCTGATTGGTTTACGCGGACCTTTCCGGGTACGCGCATTGGTCTTGGTTCGCTGGCCCCGAACCGGTAATGAGCGGCGATGGCGAATACCACGATTGCATCCCAGATCCATCAGTCGCTTGATGTTCATGGAAATTTCACGGCGCAAATCACCCTCTGTCGGCAGTTTTGCCACTTCCGCCCGGACGCTGTCCAGTTGTTCCGGGCTCAGATCGCTAGTCTTGGTGTTCGGTTCGATACCACTCGCATAGCAGATCGCCCTGGCTTTGGTCGGACCAATTCCGAACACATAGCGCAGCGAAATCGTAATATGCTTGTTGTCTGGTATGTTAACCCCGGCAATACGTGCCATAGATTTACTCCGTTATAACTCTTCGTTACGTAAAGCGGCCTAGCCCTGTCGCTGCTTGTGACGCGGCTCGGCGCTGCAAATTACTCTGACCGCACCATTGCGTCGAATGACTTTACAGTTACGGCAAATTTTCCTGACTGAGGCTCTAACTTTCATCAGTTTTCTCCGATTTACTAAGTGCGGCCATAATTGCCCAGTTTCGACTTCTTCATCAGAGAGTCGTACTGATGGGACATCAGGTGTGACTGGACCTGTGACCAGAAATCCATAGTAACCACCACCGAGATCAACAATGCCGTGCCACCCAGGTTGAATGGCACATTCGCCACCATCTGCATGAAGTTCGGCAGCAGACATACCAGAGTGATATAGATAGCGCCAAACATCGTCAGGCGGGTGATCACGCCGTCGATGTATTTCGCGGTCTGTTCACCCGGCCGGATCCCAGGGATGAAGGCGCCTGATCGCTTCAGGTTATCCGCCACATCGCGCGGGTTGAATACCAGCGCGGTGTAGAAGAAGCAGAAGAAAATGATCATGGCGCTGAAAATAATGATATACAGCGGTTGTCCCGGGCCGATCAGCAGCGCCAGATCCTGCAGCCACTCGGCGCCCTCGGACTGACCGAACCACTGCCCCAGCGAGGCCGGGAACAGCAGAATTGAGCTGGCGAAGATCGCCGGGATCACGCCAGCCATGTTGATCTTCAGCGGCAGGTGACTTGCCTGCGGCTGCATCATGCGTCGACCCTGCTGGCGCTTGGCATAGTTCACGGTGATGCGACGCTGTGCGCGCTCCACGTAGACGATCACCGCCACGACGGCGATGGCGATCAGGCCAACCACCAGCAACAGCACGCCGCTGATCTGTCCTTCGTAGGCCTGGGACAGCGACGAGCCCACGGCGGCCGGGAAGCCGGCGACGATCCCTGCGAAGATCAGCATCGAGATGCCGTTGCCGATGCCTTTCTCGGTGATCTGTTCACCCAGCCACATCAGGAACATGGCGCCGGTTACCAGGGAGATAATGGCGGTCAGGTTAAACGCCAGCCCGGGATTATAGGCCATCGGCGCCAGCAGCCCGACGGTCATGCCGGTCCCCTGCACAGTGGCCAGCGCCAGTGCGCCGTAGCGCGTGTACTGGGTGATCTTGCGCCGTCCGGACTCACCCTCTTTCTTGAGCTGGTCCAGTTGCGGACTCACCGCAGTCAGCAACTGCATGATAATGGATGCGGAAATATAGGGCATGATGCCCAGGGCCACGATACTCATGCGCTCCAGTGCACCGCCCGAGAACATGTTGAACAGGTCCGTGAAAGTGCCTTCCTGCTGGTTGAAAAACGACTGCAGCTGTATCGGGTCGATGCCGGGCACGGGAATATGCGTGCCGATACGGTACACGAACAGGGCAAACAACAGGAATAACAGGCGCGACTTGAGCTCACCGAGCCCGGCGCCGATATTCTCTGGATTTAGATTAGGTTTGTTTGCCATGTCGACTGTCTATCTCTAAGTAGTACGATTCAACTTACTCGTTGCTGCTCGCTGCATCCGCTCCAGCGTCGGAGTCGGCCGCGTCCTTCTTCTTGTTGGCCTTTTTCTTCACCAGCTTCTTCCTGGCTTCCGGCGCGGCTTCCTCGACGATCTTGCCGCCGGCGGCCTCGATTGCGGCGCGTGCGCCCCTGGTGACGGCAATGCCCTTGAGAGTCACCGCTTTGGTGATCTCGCCGGACAGCATGACCTTGGCCCGCTTGATGTCGTTGCGAATGATATCGGCCTTGCGCAGCGCCTCGAGATCGATCACATCGGCATCGACGCGATTGAGTTCGGAGGTGCGTACCTCGGCGATGTGGCGGCCGATCCGGGAGTTAAAGCCGAATTTGGGCAGACGCATCTGCAGGGGCATCTGGCCACCCTCGAATCCCGGTGCCACGGTGCCACCGCTACGCGCCTTCAGGCCCTTGTGGCCACGGCCACTGGTCTTGCCCCAGCCACTGCCGATACCTCGACCCACGCGCTTGCGCGCCTTGGTGCTGCCCGCTGCCGGGCTCAGGTTGTTCAGTTGCATGATCAGGCCTCACCTTCTATGGCTAACAAATAGTTAACCTTGTTTATCATTCCACGCACCGCCGGAGTGTCTTCCACTTCCACCGACTGATGCATGCGCCGCAGACCCAGGCCCCGCAGACACAGTTTGTGCTTGGGAAGGGACCCGATGGGGCTGCGTACCAGAGTAATCTTCACTGTCTTCTTGGCCATTTCGACTTCCTGCCCGCTTAACCGGTAATTTCCTCAACAGACTTGCCGCGCTTCGCTGCAATGTCCTCGGGGGAACGCATGTCGCGCAGTCCCTTGAATGTGGCATGTACCACGTTCACCGGATTGGTGGAGCCGTAGCACTTCGCCAGTACGTTCTGCACGCCGGCCAGTTCCAGGACGGCGCGCATGGCACCACCGGCGATGACGCCGGTACCCTCGGAAGCCGGCTGCATGTAAACCCTGGAGGCGCCGTGTTGTGCCTTTACCGGGTACTGCAGTGTATGGCCGTCCAGAGTCACGGTAATCATGTTGCGACGGGCGGATTCCATGGCCTTCTGTATGGCCAGGGGCACTTCGCGCGCCTTGCCGCGGCCAAATCCGACACGGCCATTGCCGTCACCCACGGCGCTCAGCGCCGTGAAGCCGAAAACCCGACCACCCTTGACCACTTTCGCCACGCGGTTAACCTGGATCAGCTTTTCCTGCAGACCTTCTTCGTTCCTGCCCGGCTCGTCTTTAAATGCCATATCTCTAAACCTGTTAGTTCTGTGTGGTCCGAATCGACCTCGTTAGAATTCCAGTCCGCCTTCACGGGCGCCTTCGGCGAGCGCCTTGACCCGACCGTGGTAGGCATACCCGGACCGGTCAAACGCCACTTTACCGATGCCGGCGGCCTTGGCGCGCTCGGCAATCAGCTTGCCCACCTTGGACGCGGCCTCGATGTTACCGGTAGGGCCGGAGCGATTTTCCTTCTCGACGGTGGAGGCACTGGCCAACACCTGATCGCCTGTCGACGAAATAATCTGCGCGTAGATATGTCGCGGCGAGCGATAGACACACAGCCGGTTTACCCGCAGTTCACTGATCTTTGCTCTCGCGCGTCGCGCTCGACGCAGGCGCGCTATTCTCTTGACGCTCATAATGTCAGCCTTATTTCTTCTTCGCTTCCTTTCGATACACACGCTCATTGGCGTATCGAATGCCCTTGCCCTTGTAGGGCTCGGGCGGGCGAAACTTACGAATTTCCGCGGCAACCTGTCCGACTTGCTGCTTGTCGGCGCCGGTGATCACGATCTCGGTTTGTGTCGGCGTCTCCGCGTTCACTCCCTCCGGCAAGTTATAGTCGATGGGGTGCGAATATCCGACGGTCAGGTTCAGCGTCTTGCCTGCGGCCTTGGCCCGGTATCCAACTCCCTGCAACTCCAGCTTCTTCTGGAAGCCTTCGCTTACACCGACCACCATGTTGTTGATCAGCGATCGGAAGGTGCCAGCCATTGCATTCGCCTGCCGACTCTCGTCGCGCGCGGAAACTTTGAGCTCCTCGCCTTCCTGGGTGACGCCGACCAGCGCATGCAGGTCTAGCTGCAACGATCCCTTGGACCCTTTCACCGAGATACCAGTGTCGGTCAGGGTTGTTTCTACGCCTTTCGGTAACGATACCGGGTAGTTGGCTACTCTGGACATTGTTTATAAACCTGATTCAAAAAGTTCCTAGAAAACCGTGCAGAGCACTTCCCCGCCAAGACCGGCGGCTTCCGCCTGCTTGCTTGTCATCATGCCCTTGTTAGTAGACATGATAGCGATACCCAGTCCGGCGCGATTCCTGGGCAGCTCTTCCTTGCCCTTGTACGATCGCAGACCGGGGCGACTGACTCGCTTGATCTCCTCGATAACCGGCTTGCCCTTATAGTATTTCAGAGCAACGTTCAGTACCGGTTTGCCGTCTTCCTCTTTTACTTCGAAGCCACCGATATAACCTTCGTCCTGCAACACCTTACTGATAGCGATCTTCGCTTTGGAGGACGGGCAGCTCACTTCCGGCATTTTCGCCATCTGTGCGTTGCGGATGCGCGTCAGGAAATCAGCAATTGGATCAGTCATACTCATTCTTTATTTCTCCCGCCTACCAGCTCGCCTTGGTCAGACCAGGCACGTCCCCGCGCATGGCTGCCTCGCGCAGCTTGTTTCGGCAAAGGCCAAACTTGCGATAAACACCATGAGGCCGACCCGTCAGCTGGCATCGGTTGCGCGCGCGCACCGGGCTGGCATCACGCGGCATCTTCTGCAACCGGATCTGTGCATCCCACTTCTCTTCATCGCCGCTGTTCGGATCTTTCAGCACCGCCTTGAGCTCGGCACGCTTGGCGGCAAACTTCTCCACCGTGCGGGCACGTTTCTTCTCTCTGGCAATCATTGAAGCCTTTGCCATGATTAGGACTCCTCTTTCTCTTCATTTGCCCCGGCAGCCTGTTGCGGCGGGGTGGCGCCACGGAACGGAAACTTCAGCGCCGTGAGCAGAGCACGACCTTGATCGTCGTTCTCGGCGGTAGTTGCGATCGTTATGTCCAGCCCGCGCAGAGTATCGATCTTGTCATACTCGATCTCGGGGAAAATAATCTGCTCATTGACGCCCATGGCAAAATTGCCACGGCCATCGAACGACTTCGGGCTGAGGCCACGGAAGTCGCGGATACGCGGGATGGCGATGCCAACCAGGCGCTCGATGAACTCATACATACGCTCCCCGCGCAGAGTCACCTTGCAGCCGATGGGCCAGCCGTCGCGAATCTTGAAGCCGGCAATACTCTTGCGCGCCTTGGTCACGATCGGCTTCTGTCCGCTGATCAGCTCCAGGTCGCTGGTCGCGTTCTCCAGGATCTTCTTGTCTGCAACGGCCTCACCGAGGCCCATGTTCAACACGACCTTGGTGAGACGGGGCACACGCATCGGATTGTCGAACCCAAACTGCTGGGTCAACGCCGGTACCACTTCTTTCTGATAATACTCTTTAAGTTGAGCCATCTGGCCACCTACCAATGATTAATCTATTGCCTTGCCGCTGGACTTGTACACTCGCTTCTTGGCGCCGTCTTCCTCGACCTTGATACCGACGCGGTCCGCCTTGCTGGTATCCGGGTTGAAGATCGCCACATTGGAAATATGCAGCGACGCCTCCTTCTCGATGATCCCGCCAGGCTGACCGGCGTTGGGATTCGGGCGGGTATGGCGCTTCACCATATTGATGCCTGACACGACAATCCGGTCGCCGCGAACCAATCGCGAGATAGTTCCACGCTTACCCTTGTCCTTGCCGGTGATTACAATCACCTCATCTTCACGCTTTAACTTGTTCATCTGTCACTATCTCTCTAATTCCAAGCTGACCTGTCGAGGCGTACTTAAAGTACCTCGGGGGCCAGGGAAATAATTCGCATGAATTTCTCGTTGCGAAGTTCCCGGGTTACCGGCCCGAATACACGGGTTCCGATCGGCGCATCCTGATTGTTGAGCAGGATTGCCGCGTTATCATCAAAGCGAATCAGCGAGCCGTCCGGCCGACGCACACCTTTCTTGGTGCGCACAACAAGCGCAGTCACAACCTGCCCTTTCTTCACCTTGCCGCGCGGAATCGCTTCCTTAACGGTAACCTTGATAATGTCGCCAATGCGGGCGTAGCGGCGATGCGAACCACCGAGCACCTTGATGCACATTACCCGTCGGGCGCCGCTGTTGTCGGCCACATCCAATACTGACTGCACTTGAATCATCGATTCACTCCATCCTGCGCCTGCGATTCAGACGCAGATTTAGCAATACTGCTTATAATTTGCAAAACTCAACAAGTACTGCGAGGCGTACCTCTTGGTTACCCCTCTTATATTCCTGCTATACCTGCATCGCCTTTACATCGACCGACACCAGGGACCAGGACTTGGTCTTGGAAATAGGCCGCACTTCCTTGATCGTTACTTGATCACCCGCCTGGCACTCGTTGTTCGCGTCGTGTGCGTGAATCTTGGTCGATCGCTTGATAATCTTGCCGTACAGCGGATGTCGCACGCGCCGCTCCACCAACACCACGATGGACTTGTCCATCTTGTTGCTGATGACCCTGCCAGTAACGGTCCGGGGTAGCTTTTCCTGTGTCTCATTGGCCATGATTATGACTCACCATTCTGTGTTTCAGCATTCTGCTTGTCTGCGAGCAGGGTTTTAACCCGGGCAATATCGCGCTTCACCGTACCGAGCAGGTGAGTCTGGCCCAGTTGGCCCGTTGACTTCTGCATCCGATAGCTGAACTGGTTCTTGTACAGTTCCTGCAAGGTGGATTGCAGCTCCTCGACCGACTTCTCTCGCAATTCACTCGCTTTCATTACATTACCGTCCGCTTCACGAAGGTGGTTTCGAAGGGCAACTTGGCGGATGCCAGGTCGAAGGCCTCACGGGCCAGCTCTTCGGTTACCCCTTCCATTTCAAACATGACGCGACCCGGCTGAATCTGGGCCACCCAGTATTCCACGGAGCCCTTGCCCTTGCCCTGGCGTACTTCCAGCGGCTTCTGGGTAATGGGCTTGTCCGGGAAGACACGAATCCAGATCTTGCCGCCGCGCTTGATCTTACGGGTCATGGCACGACGTGCAGCCTCGATTTGACGGGCGGTGAGGCGCCCGCGAGTCAGCGCCTTCAAACCGTATTCGCCAAAATCCACTCTACTGCCGCGCTGCGCCAGGCCGCGGTTACGGCCCTTCATCTGCTTGCGAAACTTTGTCCGTTTTGGTTGTAACACGTCCGATTACCTCTAGCTGGCCTGTGCCTGTTTCTTGGGCGCGATGGCCTCATCCAGATCCAGGATCTCACCTTTGAATATCCACACCTTCACACCAATGATGCCGTAGGTGGTGCCGGCCTCCGACGTTGCGTAGTCGATATCCGCACGCAGTGTATGCAGCGGCACGCGGCCCTCACGGTACCACTCGGAACGGGCGATCTCGGCGCCGCCCAGTCGACCACCTACCTGAATCTTGATGCCCTGGGCACCCTGGCGCATGGCGTTCTGCACGGCCCGCTTCATGGCGCGGCGGAACATCACCCGGCGCTCCAGCTGCTGAGCGACGCTGTCGGCTACCAGCTGCGCATCCAGATCCGGCTTGCGAATCTCTTCAATGTTGACCTGCACGGGAATGCCCATTTTCTCGGTGAGCGCGCCGCGCAGGGCTTCAACGTCTTCGCCCTTCTTGCCGATCACGATACCCGGTCGCGCGGTATAGATCGTAATCTTGGCAGTCTTGGCAGGGCGCTCGATTTCTACCCGCGCAACCGAGGCATTGGCCAGTCTCTTCTTGATGAAGTCCCTTACCTGCAGGTCCACCAGCAGGTTGTTCGCATAGTCTTTTCCTTCGGCATACCAAATGGAGGTGTGCTTCTTGACGATGCCAAGGCGAATGCCATTCGGGTGTACTTTTTGACCCATTTGAGGCTCCTAGTTGTCCGCAACCGTAATTGTGATATGACAGGAACGCTTCAGGATACGATCGGCGCGACCCTTCGCTCTCGGCATAATGCGCTTCATAGTCATTCCTTCATCCACGAAAATCGTTGCCACTTTCAGTTCGTCCACATCGGCACCTTCGTTGTGCTCGGCGTTGGCGATGGCGGAATCCAGCACCTTCTTGATAATGGCGGCGCCTTTCTTCGGGCTATAGCTCAACAGCAGCAGGGCCTCTTCAACGCCCTTTCCGCGAATCTGGTCGGCGACCAGGCGGGCCTTCTGCGCCGACAACCGCGCGCCTTTCAGTCTTGCTGACACTTCCATTTCGATCTCTCCTAGCGCGCCTTCTTGTCTGCCGAATGGCCGCGATAGGTTCGCGTAACCGCGAACTCACCCAGCTTGTGACCAACCATGTCTTCATTAATGAATATGGGCACGTGCTGACGGCCGTTGTGCACGGCAATGGTCAGCCCGATCATGTCCGGGGAAATCATGGAACGACGAGACCAGGTCTTGATCGGCCGCTTGTCGTTGCTATCCACGGCAGTTTGCACTTTCTTCATCAAGTGAAGGTCGACAAACGGACCCTTTTTTAGTGAACGTGGCACGAATCTAATCCTCTATCACTTGCCTGAACGGCTTGATTTACGGCGACGGACAATCATGTTGTCTGTTCGCTTGTTCGTTCGAGTCTTGTAGCCCTTGGTCGGCGTTCCCCAGGGTGACACCGGATGTCGGCCGCCGGAGGTTCGTCCCTCACCACCACCGTGGGGGTGATCGACCGGGTTCATGGCGACACCCCGCACCGTCGGACGCACACCGCGCCAGCGTTTGGCGCCGGCCTTACCGAGGGAGCGCAACGAGTGCTCTGAGTTGGACACTTCGCCCAGTGTTGCGCGGCACTCGCTCGGTACGCGGCGCATCTCGCCGGAACGCAGACGCAGTGTCGCATAGGCGCCTTCCTTCGCTACCAGCTGCAGGGATGTGCCGGCGCTGCGCGCCAGTTGCGCGCCCTTGCCCGGCTTCATTTCCACGCAGTGCAAGGTGCTGCCCAGCGGGATATTGCGCAGCGGCAGGCAATTGCCCACCTTGATGGCGGCGCCTTCACCGGACATCAGCACGTCACCGGCCTTCACCTTGCCGGGCGCGACGATATAGCGACGCTCACCGTCCCCATAGAGCAGCAGTGCGATATTGGCTGTGCGGTTGGGATCGTATTCCAGTCGCTCGACTTTCGCCTCGATACCGTCCTTGTCGCGACGAAAATCGATGACGCGATACCTCTGTTTATGCCCGCCACCCTGATGACGACGGGTGATACGGCCGGCATTGTTGCGACCGCCGGACCTGCTCTTGGGAGCGGTCAGCGGCTCGAAGGGGGTACCCTTGTGCAGGTCGGGATGAACGACCTTGACGACGAAACGGCGTCCGGGTGACGTGGGTTTGGTTTTGACTACTGGCATGATCTTTCCCTCTACCCCTTAACCGATATCCGCAAAATCAATTTCCTGGCCGGCCTGCAGGCGCACATAGGCCTTCTTCCAGTCGGAACGCTTGCGTAGCTTGCCGCGCGCGGTGCGCTTGCTCTTGCCCTTGACGTTCAGCACCTTCAGATCGTCTACCTTGACATCGAAAAGCGACTCGACCGCCTTCTTGATCTCGGGCTTGGTGGCGTCCCGGGCGACCTTGAAGGTGTACTGGTTGTGGTCTTCACCCATCAGCGTGGTCTTTTCCGAGACATGCGGGCCCAGAATGATTGTGTACATGCGATCCGGATTCATGACAGCATCTCCTCTACCTTCTTCAGGGCCGGCACCGTGATCAGGACGCTCTCGAAGCCGATCAGGCTGACCGGGTCCAGGCCGGAGACATCGCGTACATCCACGTTGATCAGGTTACGCGCTGCCAGATAAAGGTTCTGCTCGACGTCCTCGGTCACGATCAGGACGTTGTCGAGCTCGAATTCCTTGAGCTTCGCCACCAGGTCCCTGGTCTTATGGGACTCGGGCTTGAATTCATTCACCACCACCAGACGCTCCTGGCGGATCAACTCGGACAGGATGCAGCGCATGGCGCCGCGATACATCTTCCTGTTCAGTTTCTTGCCGTGGTCTTGCGGGCGGGCAGCAAAGGTGACGCCACCGCTGCGCCACAGGGGGCTGCGGATGGTACCGGCGCGGGCACGGCCCGTGCCTTTCTGACGCCAGGGCTTGCGGCCGCCGCCTTTGACTTCCGAACGGGTCTTCTGCTTGACGCTTCCCTGACGGGCATCGGCCAGATAGGTAACCACAGTCTGGTGGACCAGCGGCTCGTTGTACGCACGGCCGAAGGATTCGTCAGAGAGAGAAATTGTTTCTTTGCCGGCTTTCTTACCAGGCAGCGCAACTGCTAGTTCCATGACTTGCCTACCCCTTTGCCTTGATTGCGGGTCGGACGATCACACTGGAACCGGTTGCCCCCGGCAGTGCGCCCTTGATGAGAAGTAAGTTATTGTCGAGATCGACCTGGACTACTTCCAGGCTCAGGGTAGTCTTGCGGACATTACCCATCTGGCCTGCCATCTTCTTGCCCTTGAATACGCGGCCCGGGGTCTGGCACTGGCCAATGGAGCCAGGAGCGCGGTGGGAGAGGGAGTTGCCGTGGGTGGCGTCCTGCATGCTGAAGTTGTAACGCTTGACCACACCCTGGAAGCCCTTACCCTTCGAGGTACCAGTGACATCCACTTTTTGTCCGGCCTCGAACAGATCCACTTTCAACTCACCGCCGAGTTCCAGGCCTTCGGCGAGTGCGTCGATACGGAATTCCCAGAGGCCATCGCCCGCCTCGGCGCTGGCCTTGGCAAAATGACCGGCCAGCGCCTTGCTCACGCGTGACGCTTTCTTGTTGCCGGTAGTAACTTGCACGGCGTTGTAGCCGTCTGTCTCCATGGTCTTGATCTGTGTAACCCGATTGGGCTGCACTTCCACCACGGTGACAGGCACGGAAGTACCTTCTTCAGTGAAAACGCGGGTCATCCCGCTCTTTCGACCGACTAATCCTAAAGACATTGTAGTATGACCTCATCGTGCAAGGGGCTGAAACCCGCTCTGGCCGCTGACGCGTTGCACAAAGTTGTTACCGCGATGGGTAACCACGAATGCTCAGTGCGCCAAAACTTTTAAATCACTTGCTTAAAAGGGTAACGGGGACTGAAGGCCCGCTACCTGGTTATGTTCATGCAGACAGGATCGATCTCTCCGATCAACCCAGGCTGATTTGCACCTCAACACCGGCCGCCAGATCCAGTTTCATCAGGGCATCGACTGTCTTCTCAGTCGGCTCGACGATGTCCAGCAGTCGCTTGTGGGTGCGGATCTCGTACTGGTCCCGCGCGTCCTTGTTGACATGCGGAGAAATCAGTACGGTGAATCGCTCTTTGTTCGTCGGCAACGGGATCGGGCCTCTCACCTGTGCCCCGGTGCGCTTGGCGGTATCTACGATTTCCTGCGTAGATTGGTCAATCAGCCGATGATCGAAGGCCTTGAGCCGAATCCTGATACGCTGATTTTGCATCTACAAAAATCTCCAAATACTTCTTAAGTATCAATTAGTTACCGCGGCCGATTTTGGCGCTTGTTTTTTAAGTGCCAAAAAAGGATGCGCATTGTAAGTGGCTGACATATTCAAGTCAAGGAATTACCGGCCCTCAGCCCTTGAATTATGGGGCCTGCGGCCGATACCCGAGAATTCGCCATACAAGCCAGTTCCCGCGATATGTCCGGGAATCTTTGCGACTTCATCCACGGTTCTTTTCGAGTCGGGCCGGCGCCTGCCGGGGTCTCCGGAGGCTGCTGAGCGGCGCCCCTCCGGGGTCCCCTCACTCCCGAATAAGCCCCGGCAAAAAACGCCGGGTCTTATTCGCTCCCTCGGCGCTCGCTCTTTTACGCAGCCTCCGAAGACCCCGACAGTCGCCTTGGAAGTCTGAAGAGTCAGCGTATTTTTCTCTGGGCTATTGTCACATAGCAACCAGCGCGGTGATGACTCGAGCGGCGAGCGAGAAGTCGTGGAACGAGGCGCGGGAAATTTTTGGCTGGGGATTTTACAATAGTAACTGACCCGGCCAAAAATTTTCCGCAACGAAGTGCCACGGCTTCGCAGCCGGCGCGTCCCTACAAAAAGCCTGGGATTGCGTAGACAATCCCAGGCTTTAAGGACTTCGCCCTAGCTCACTCTATAACTTTGGAAACAACACCTGCGCCCACGGTCCGACCACCCTCGCGAATAGCAAAGCGAAGTCCTTCATCCATCGCGATCGGAGCAATCAAATCCACAACCATTTTAATGTTGTCGCCCGGCATGACCATCTCGGTACCCTCCGGCAGCTCGACGTTTCCGGTCACGTCCGTGG
>JBBDSI010000378.1:0-2440 GCA_040905005.1 Pseudohongiellaceae bacterium | reverse complement strand
TATGCGAGCACTACTCATGGCCATCGTTCTGGCCTTTACCGCCACCGCTGCCGCTCAGGACAATCCGGTGGTCGTGATGGAGACCAACAAAGGCACGATCCGCATCGAGTTGTGGCCCGACAAGGCCCCGGAGTCGGTGGCGAATTTTCTGCGCTACACGGACAACGAGTACTACGACGGCCTGGTTTTTCACCGCGTCATCGGCGGCTTCATGATCCAGGGCGGTGGCTTCAGTCCCGACATGGTGCAGAAGTCCACCTACGACCCCATCGTCAACGAGGCGCGCGCGGATACCCCCAATGACCGGGGCACGCTGGCCATGGCGCGCACGCAGGTAGTGGATAGCGCCACCAGCCAATTCTTCATCAACCTGACGGACAATGATTTCCTCAACCATCAGAACGAGACACCCAGTGGATTCGGCTATGCCGTTTTCGGGGAAGTCATCGCAGGCATGGACATCGTCGATGCCATCGCCGGAGTTGAGACCGGCACGGTCAGGGGGTTCCAGAACGTGCCCAACGAGCCGGTGATTATCGAATCGGTACGTCGGGAGTAATCGCGGAGGGGCAGCAGCGGTCTCAAGCCTGTCAACTGTCGTCTGTCCCCTGTCCTCTGAACAATGGCGTTACCTTGGGCGTTACCTTGCGCGGAGCCTGCTCCGCGTGCTCAGCCCGGGAGCGTGCATAGTATTCATCCCATAGGGGATCGCAGGCCTCTTCCTTGGGCTCGAAGCCGTCCACGGCCTCCAGCAGCACCGCCCGGATCTCCTGCACATCGATCTGTCGGCAGGCACGCTCCAGGCGCGAGATCAGGGGCGCGAGCATTTCCCAGGACAATGTCTCTTCCTCGGCGCGCATGATCTTCGGATGTTCGGTGCCGGTCACCGACTCTCCGATCAACAATTCCTCGTAGAGCTTCTCGCCCGGCCGCAGGCCGGTGTACTCGATGGCGATGTCACCGCGGTAGGCGTTTTCGTCCTTGATGTCATACCCCATCAGGTGAATCATTTTCTTCGCCAGGTCGACGATGCGGATCGGCTCGTTCATGTCCAGCACGAAGACATCGCCACCGGTGGCCATGGAGGCGGCCTGAATCACCAGTTGGGCGGCCTCCTGTACGGTCATGAAGTAACGCGTCACTTCCGGGTGGGTCACCGTCACCGGGCCGCCCATACTGATCTGTTTCCGAAACAGGGGCACAACCGAACCCGACGAACCCAGCACATTACCGAAACGCACCATGCTGAAACGGGTCTCGCTACCCCGCTGCGCCATCGCCTGCAGTACCTGCTCGGCGAAACGCTTGGTGGCGCCCATGAAATTGGTCGGGCGCACTGCCTTATCGGTGGAGATGAGGACAAAATTCCTGACACCGTATTTCTCTGCCGCCTGCGCCGCCACGAGGGTACCCATTACGTTATTCTGCGCGCCCTCGACGATATTCTTCTCCACCATGGGTACCTGTTTATAGGCAGCAACATGGTAGACGGTTTCCACGGCGAAACTGCGAATGGCATTCTCCATCTGGGCACGATTGCAGACCGAGCCGAGGAGCGCGATGATTTCTACGGACTCGCCACCGTCGATGTCGCGCAATGACTCACGCAGTTCCGCCTCCACTTCATAAAGGCCATATTCGAATGTATCCAGCAGGATGACACGGGAGGGACTGATGGTAACGATCTGGCGACAGAGTTCCGAACCGATGGAGCCACCTGCCCCCGTCACCATGACCGACTGGCCGCTGATACAGGCGCCCAGCAGCTTGGGATTCGGCGGTATGATGTCACGACCCAAAAGGTCTTCGATGTCGATGTCGCGCACATCGTCGACACCCACCTTGCCGGAGACCATGTCAAACAGATCCGGCACCGTCTTCACATGCACCGGCAGATGCTCGAGGCGATTCAGGATTTCCTTGCGCTCGGCATGGGTGGCCGAAGGAATGGCCAGCAGTATCTGGCGTACATTGTAGGTCTCGATCAGTTCGAACAACGAACCGGGATTGTGCACGCGTATGCCATGAACGGTGCTTCCCACCATGTTTTGACCGTCATCGACGAAGGCAACCGGCAGGTACTGATTGCCGTTCTGCAGAGCCACTACGAGCTGCATGCCGGAGCTGCCGGCGCCGTAGATGATCACCGGCTCCTTGGGCCGGAAGTTCTGAATCAGGCTCTGTAGCACCAGCTTGGCTATGAAGCGGCTGCCACCGATGAACAGCAACGCGATCATCCAGAAAATGGGCACAACCGAGTAATCGGTACTCTCCGGTGCCCCCAGAAAGAGATAGGTTACCGCCAGCAGACAGGTCGAAATAGTGACCGCCTGCAGCAAGAGCAGGCTGGATTGCACCCCCATGTATAAAACCAGCACGCGATACAGTCCGATACGCACAAAAATCAGGACGCTGAGTACCGTCGCGGCTGCCAGATAAA
>JBBDSI010000377.1:0-2451 GCA_040905005.1 Pseudohongiellaceae bacterium | reverse complement strand
ACACCATCAAAAAGGAGAGAAACATGAAATTTGCCAAAGTCGGCCTCGCCAGCGCTATGCTGCTGGGCGCCCAGCAGGGACTCGCGCAGGATACAGACGAGTTGGTGTATAACGGCGAGATCGGCCGCATCATCAACGAGAACTGCGTGGTCTGTCACCAGGAGGGTGGCATCGGCCCCATGGCCTTTCAGTCCTACGAGCAGGTGCGTCCCTGGGCACCCCTGATCCAGCTCAAGGTCAAAAACCGCGAGATGCCTCCCTACGCCTACGACCACGGCATCGGCCTGCAGGATCTCATCGGCGACTGGCGCCTGGACCAGGAGGAGATCGACAAGGTCGTCGCCTGGGCCAACAACGGTGCGCCCATGGGCGACCCGGAAAATGCCCTGCCGCCCCCGGACCTGAAGGATCCGAACGAGTGGAACTTCGCGGCACAGTTGGGCCAGCCCGACCTGATCGTCCCCTCCAATTCCTATGACATCCCGGCCAGCGGCAACGACCTGTGGAGCAACGAGTTCGTTAATCCCGGCATGACCGAATCCCGCTGTATCAAGGCGGTCCAGGTCAAGCCGCGCGGCGATGCCGCGGCGGTGGTTCACCACGCCAACTCCAGCGTGTGGATGGAAGACGAGGCCACCGGCGAGCTGGAACGCTACGGCATGCTCACCGAGTACGCCATGGGCAAGTGGGGCGAGATGGTGCCCGAGGGCGTCTGCCGCACCCTGCCCGCCGGCGCCCAGATCCAGTGGAGCATCCACATGTTCCCGGGTGGTGTTGGCGCGACCGCGCCAGGCACCATGATCGAGGACAACGTGGTGGAGATCGGCCTGTGGTTCCACGAGCCCGGCTACGGCGAAGCGGAAGAAGTCTACGAACAGGACCTGTCCCTGTACCGCATCAGCCAGCAGGGCGACCTGGTCATTCCGCCCCACGGCTATCACATGACCCAGGGCTTCCACACCTTCGATCACCCGGTGCGGATCGACAGCTTCCAGCCCCACGGCCACCTGCGCATGAACGCGGCCAGCCTGGAGATCTTCTACCCGGAGACCGGGCGCACCGAGCCCATCAGCCAGGTCTCCAACTGGAGCGCCACCTGGCACCACAGCCACATCTACGAGCCCGACGTGGCGCCGCTGATTCCGGCCGGCGCCGTGATGGTCCTGAAGCAGTGGTATGACAACACCGCCAACAACCCCAACAATCCGGATCCGGATCAGTGGGTCTACGGCGGCAGCCGCACCGGCGACGAGATGACCCACGCCTGGCTGGCCATCACCCACCTGGACGAGGAAGGCTATGAGAAGCTGGTCGCCGAGCGCGCAGCACGCGATGGGCGCTCGCTGGCCGGCAGTGACGACTAGACGCACTAGTCACAGCCTCAGGTAAAACAAAGGCCCGGCGGGGAAACCCTCCGGGCTTTTTACTTATGGCTGCGTGTGTACTTGTCGCCGCGCGCCCAATCAGCCAGACTGTTCACGCGCCCCTGTCCCCGCTGCCGCCGCAGCCTGGAGTACAACAATGAGTCGACGTGTCCTGATCCTCCTGGCTCTCTCCAGCTTACTCATCTTCCTGCTGTTCGCTGCCAGCATAGTCTACTACCGCTCACGCACAACCCCGTCCCCGAGGACGAATGTGCTGGCACCCAGCGAGGAGCCCCGATTGACCACGGTGATACGGGACAATTTTTCCGCGTTCGTCGCCACCCAGGGTGAAGAGATGCTGGCAGTCATGGACTTCACCGAGCCCCTGGCGCTCGATCCCCTGCCGCCTGGCTGGTGGCACCGGCGCTTCCTGACCAGGGCGCCCATGGACCTGTCCTTCGGCCGCATCGATGGGCAACATGCCCTGCGCCTGGCCACGGACGACAGCGCCTCCATGCTGATTCGCTACACCGACGTGGACCTCGCCACTTATCCACTGCTGAGCTGGGATTGGCTGATCGAGGATCCCATCGACAGTAGCCGCGATGAGACCACCGCCGCCGGTGACGACCATCCCGCACGACTGTTCATCCGCTTCAGCAACGACAGCGGCCGGCGCCGCGCGCTGGAAATCATCTGGGGCAATGAACTGCAGGCGGGAGACTATAAGACCATCAACGGATTTCCCCACTACGTGGCCAACGGCGGCGACGGCAACATTGGCCGCTGGTGGACCGAGGAGGTCGACCTGCTGGCCCTGTACCGGGAATTCTGGCCGGAGGACGCGGGAGCGCCGCGCATCACCGACATCGGCCTGTTCTGCGATTCCGACGAGACCGGCGATGACAGCGTGGCGTGGTTCGCCTCGGTCAGCCTCGTTCAGCGTATCTCGCTGCCCGGCGAAGCGCCGCCAACACAAGCACGTTGACTGTTACCGCCAGTCGGGCAGGTCGGCAAAATCGTGAAAGGATTAAGTCTCCCGTAGGCAAGATCAGCGGGGCAAAGACAGGCGTTCCACAAAGCCAGT
>JBBDSI010000376.1:0-2459 GCA_040905005.1 Pseudohongiellaceae bacterium | reverse complement strand
GGTGAATCGGGAGAGGTGGGGATGACGGAGGAGGGGTCGAGTCATGGCTGAGTGGCTGCCGCTGTTCTTTGTCTTCACCATGGGGCTGGCGCTGTTCGTCTACGTCATCCTGGACGGCTATGACCTCGGCATCGGCATCCTGCTGCCGCTGGCGAGCGAGTCCGAGAAGGACGTCATGATCGCGGCCATCGGCCCCTTCTGGGACGCCAACGAGACCTGGATCGTGCTGGGCATCGGCATCCTGCTGATCGCCTTCCCGGAGGCCCACGGCATCATCCTCAGCAGCCTCTATCTGCCGGTGACGCTGATGCTGTTGGGGCTGATCCTGCGCGGCGCCGCCTTCGACTTCCGCGTCAAGGCCGGCGATAACAAGCGCGTGCTCTGGAATCGCCTGTTCTCTATCGGTTCCTGGCTGGCTGCCCTGTCCCAGGGCTGGATGGTGGGCGCCTACATCACCGGGCTGAGCAACACCCCGGTCAACCTGCTGTTCGCCGCGCTCATCGCGCTCACCCTGCCGGCGCTCTATGTGATGCTGGGTTCGGCCTGGCTGCTGATCAAGACCAGCGGCGCGCTGTTCGACAAGGCCGTGCGCTGGGCTCGGCTCGCGGTGTTCCCCATGGGCGTGGCGCTGCTGCTGGTGTCTATCGCGACGCCGCTGGTCAGCGAGATCATCGCCGCCAAGTGGTTCACCCTGCCCAACGGCATTGGCCTGCTGCCCATCCCGCTTAGCACCGGTCTGGCCTTCACCATCATGCTATGGCTGCTGTTCCGGCCGGGCAGCTTCGCCAAAAACCCTGCCTACGGCCTGCTGCTCTACGCCAGCCTGGTGCTGATCTGCCTGATGGCGACCCTGGGCCTGGCCTACAGCCTCTATCCCGACATCATCCTCGGCCAGCTCACCATCCAGGAGTCAGCCACCTCCACCGCCTCGCTGCAGTTCGTGTTTGTCGGCACCGTGATCACGCTGCCGTTGATCATCGGTTATACGATCTATGTGTATCGGGTGTTCGGGGGCAAGTTGGAGTCGCTGGATTATGAGTAAGCGTATATGAATTTGGAACCATTGTTCGACACCGCACATACCGAGTCATTGAATATGTCGACTATGTGCCCTCCGCCGCTCATTTCGGCCACCGCTGGATGCCTGCTCTGCTCCAACTGAGCGCGTGTCTGGACAATGAGAGCATCGTTCCGGGACCAAACGAAATGTCGGAAGAAGCCGATCTGGCTCACGAAGAGAAACAGCAAGCAGACGAGATCGAGAAGGTCGCTACGTCAGTCATCTTCGAGGCAATACGCCGCGAGGGAGAACATGAACTCTCGCGGCCGTTCAGCGCGCTCTGGTGGTCCGGCGTTGCGGCAGGGCTCGCCATCAGCCTGTCTGTGCTGTGCAAGGGACTTCTGACCTCGATTCTTCCCCCGGCGGACTGGGCGGCAGGCATATCGAACCTGGGCTACACGGTAGGTTTTCTCATTGTGATCCTCGGCCGAATGCAGCTGTTCACCGAGAACACGATAATGCCCATTCTCCCTCTGCTTCTTGCGCCAACCCGGGCAAAAATCTTTCAGACCGCGCGCTTGTGGAGCATCGTGTTTGCCGCGAATATGGCAGGGTGTGCTGCAGCAGCACTGGTTCTTGTTTTTGGTCATATCCTGCCGGATGTACGGCTCGAGGGTATCCTGTCCGTTTCTCGTCATTACGGCGAGGCGACTGCTTTCGAGCATTTCGCCTGGGGCATCCCGGCCGGGTTCCTGATCGCCGCACTGGTCTGGATTTTGCCGCGCCTCGAGAGCGCTGGCGAGGTGATGCTGATCGTGATTGTGACCTATATGATCGGACTTGGCGAAATGTCGCACGTGGTGGCCGGCTCGACCGAGTTGTTCATCCTGGTCGCGAGGGGCGAGCTTGGGATAGGCCCCGCGGTTTTCAGTGGCATCCTGCCCGCATTCGTCGGCAATGTACTGGGCGGCACCGGTATCTTCGCCGCGCTGACCTACGCTCAGGTACATGAGGAAATCTGAGTCGAGAGCGTCTTTGTGGTCTGTCTGAATGAGTTCGGTTTGCGGGTGCCCTTAAGTAATTCTTCCGGATTTTGGTCCGATAAAAAACCAAATGATCACGCCGATGACGGGCAGGAACAGCATGACTAGAATCCACACCAGTTTTTCCGTCCCGCTGGCGGAACTCTGGGCGACCTGAATGATTGCCCAAATGACCACAACCAACCAAATCAACCCCAATATACCGCTGACCTGAATATCCATTGACACTTTCCTCTTGATACAAAAATTACCGCAGCTAAGGCCCGCGGTTCCGGGTGTGACTGAATCCGCAATGTGATGCAGCAGATTGGGTGAATCCCTAGGGTTGGAGACGTGCAAGTGCCCCCGATATTTGATTATAGGAGAAGCACCGCGCTAAAAAATCAGGTATATCATGTAATTTCAGAAATAACTAA
>JBBDSI010000375.1:13701-15124 GCA_040905005.1 Pseudohongiellaceae bacterium | reverse complement strand
GATAGGTGCCTAAGATAGGTGGCCAAAGTTAGGTGGCCAAGACAGGTGGCCAAAACAGGCGGCAGCGTCAGGTCTGGCAGGAAATCCCTAAACCATCTCCGGAAAACAGGATGAACGAACTGGCCGACAGACCCCTCCGGGTGCAGGACGAATTCATCGGTGTACACTGGTGGCGGCTGTTGCGCTGGTTCGCCAACCTCAGGCTGGTGCCGCGCTGGCGCGAGGAAAACACTAGACTGGTCCTCAGGGCGCTGCGCCGCTACTACTACGACGGCCTTACTCGCCCCGGCAAGATTCTCTTCATCGCGTCTTTGCTCATCTTCCTGTTCAGCTATCGCAGCAACAGCGGCTTCCATCTGCTCAGCGCCGCGCTCGGCTTTTCGCTGATCGCCTACAGCGCCCTCCTCGGCTGGGTCTATCGGCCGCGCGTCAGCCTGCGCCGCAGCGCCCCCCGGTCCGGCACAGCCGGGGCGGATGTCACGACGAAGATTAATCTGCGTAATGACGGCCCGCGCCCGCTCTATAACTTCATCGTGCGGGAACAGGTCATTCCCTGCGGTGACTGGCCGAAGGAGTGGCAGCGGCCCCATCGCCTGCGCCTGGGCGTCGGCGAGGAATGCCTGGTAGCGGTGAGTTTCAAGCCCAGTAAACGTGGCAGGTATCACCTGTCCGGTGTGGCGGTGCAGTCCTATTTTCCCTTCTTCCTCACACGCTTCACCCAACGCCTGTCGGCACCGGCCGAGATCGACATTCTGCCACAAGCCCTGGCCGCACCCATCCCTTCCCTGCGCCAGGTCGCCGAGAGCGCGAGCAAGCGCCTCAGGCTCGGCGCCGACACGGCGCGCAAGGGTCCCTCGCTGGAATATTCCCATTCACGCCAGTACCAGACCGGCGACTCGCTGCGCCGACTGGACCACCGCGCCAGCAGTCGCCTGAACAAACCCATGAGCAAGATCTTCGAGGGTGCGGACGAGATACGCAGGGACCAGGTGTATCTCATTGTGGATCTGTCGCTCAGGAATTTTCTGCGCTGGCAACGCCGCCCGCGTGACGAGGCAGCGCTGGATCGGCGCCTGGCCCTGGCCGTGGAGATCGGGCTGTCGTCGCACAACGAGGGCTTCAACCTGGCTGCCCTGGCCACCGGCAGCCGCTGGCACACGCTCGACAGTCCCGCACAGTTCGACGCGCTCATCGCCACCTGCGCCGCTGAGAAGATCAGCGCGCAGGCACTGGCGCGGAATCACCGCACCCTGCCCGACTCGGTATTGAACGAAGAGGGCCTGCACATCCTGGTACTGGGCCGCTGGAGCCGGGAGGCCGCCTCCCTGGTCGAGGGCTGGCGCAAGGCGGGCATCCTCACGCTGGTATTCCTGCTGCCGGAGTCTGAAGCCGATGCCGACAGTCTGCCGGCGGGACCGGCGTT
>JBBDSI010000375.1:0-13601 GCA_040905005.1 Pseudohongiellaceae bacterium | reverse complement strand
TCCTGCTGCCGGAGTCTGAAGCCGATGCCGACAGTCTGCCGGCGGGACCGGCGTTCGTGGAGATACAGCCCTCGCGGCAGGGGGACGGCAGCTCATGAGTCTGTTTATGTCCTGGTCATGCCTGCTTACGTCCTGGTCACGCCTGCTTAAGTCCTGGTCACGCCTGCCCATTAATCCTGGTCACGCCTGCTTATGAGTGTTGGTCACGCCTGCCTCGCCCTGTTCCTGATCGTGCTGTCCTGGCATCTGGGCCTGTCCATGGAGCTGCCGCTTGTGGGCTGGCTCGGCAGCGGCCTCACCGTCCTGGCCGCCGGCCGCCTGATCAGGGTGGAGCGCCCGACCCTGGGGCTCGGCTTCGTGTTGTTCGCCACGGGCGCCCTGGCGGGCAATCAGATTCTTGAAGACTGGGCGGTGCAGGAATCCTGGCCGCAGGAAAACGGCTTCGGCGCCGGCATCATACTCAGCCTGCTACTCTATCTGCTCTGGCGCTTCGCCGCGCGGGCCGACGGCAACAGCGAACGGGTCCTCGACCCTGATACCCAGACTATCCTGGTGTGGGGGCTGCTGAGCCTGCTGCTGATCAGCCCGGCCGCGTCCACCGTCGTCACTCTGTTCGGAGCGACGGCGCCCGTTCTCGCGCTGCTCGGCATGTTCCTGGCCTGCCTGTGCCTGCTCGCCGATCGCTGCGGCGTGCTACTCAGCACGCGCCTGTTGTTATTGCTGCCAGTCCTTGCCGTGCTACCGCCGGTGCTGATCGGTCTTAACCTGGGGCAGGCACCGGTGGTCGCCACGCTGGGCAAGCTGTTCCCGCGCTCCGGCGACTATACCTCCACGGGGTTCTCACCCTACCAGACCCTGCGCCCCTCCGTGTTCCTGCGGCCTTCCACCGAGGCGGTACTGCGCATCGAGACCGAGGCGCCGCCCACACCCTATCTCGCGGGCAACCGCCTGGTCACGCTGAGCGAGGAACTGGTCTGGCTGCCATCGGAACGTCCCCTCGATTCCTACAGCATGCTCGATGCGCAATTGCTGCCCTCCGGCCAGCGGCGTTTCCCCGTGGCCAACCATCACTACGGCAGCGCCGGCCGGCCGGATAGCGAGATGGCGGTACACAGCCTGGACAACGACAACTTCATCTTCGTCGCCCCCGGCACCACCCACATCGCCGGCCCATTCAGCGCCATCAGCCGCAATGCCGCCGACGTGTGGACACCGAACTTCGAACGCGGCGCCGATCAGCGCTGGCTACTGGAGAGTGGGGCGGCGCCGACACCCGACGCCGTCAATGACGAGACCCTGTCACTGCCCGGCTTCTGGGACGAGGCCCTGCAGGATCACAGCGAAGCCTTTGCCGCGCCGGGCGGCGAGCGCCAACAGACCGTGACAAACGTGGTCGATTATTTCCTCGGCCGGGATTACACGCTGCGCACCGACTTCGACCCGTCCCGGCCCTTCCACGATTTCTTCCTCAACGACCGCGCCGCCTACTGCTTCTGGTTCGCCAGCGCCACCACCCTCGCCCTCAGGGCGAACGGCATCCCCAGCCGGCTGGTCGGGGGCTATGTCATGCACGAGCGGCTCAGCGACGACCTGTGGCTGGTGCGTGAGCGGGATGCCCATAGCTGGGTCGAATGGCAGGACGAGGCTGGCTACTGGCACACCGTGGACCCCACGCCGCCGAGTATCGCGGCATTCTTCGGCGGCTACGAGTCTTCCACATTAAGCCAGTGGTATCACCGACTCGCCGGGCAATGGCAACAGCTGCTGGACAGAATACTGGAGGATGAGCTCCTCGCCGGGAGCATCCGTTACGGCGGCCTGGCGATCCTGGTGTTCCTGTTTGCCCGCGAGTATCGCCGTATCAGGCAGCGGCGTGAGCAGTCTGACCAGGTCGCGCGGCAATGGCAGCAGCTCTGGCGCCGCTTTCTCAGGGTCACGGGCCTGCCGGAGCGGCCAGACTGGACGGCGACGACCTATCTCGGAAGCCTGCCGGCGGATTGGCCGGACGAGCGGAGGGAGCAGGTAGCCCATTTTTTGGACGATTATCAGCGGTTACGCTTCGCTTACTCCGATGGGGACGCGCTGGATACGGTCAAATCCTCACTGGGAGCAATCGATTCACGCCGACGCAGGTAACCCAGGAATTCAGGCAGCGAGCTGCTGCCGACCATACAGCTCGAGCCAGCGCAGGATGTCTTCCCGATGGACCATGCCCACCAGGCGCCCATTGTCCAGCACCGGCATCTGGTTGATCGCATGTTGCGACAGCGCCGCCAGTGCCTGGAATCCTGCCTCATCGGGACCAATGGTGACGAGCGCAGCGCTGTCCACCATGATCTCCCGCACCTGCGTGGATGGCCATTGCTCGCGGCCGACCCGGCGCAGATCGTCGAACGTCAGCAGGCCAAGCAGGCGCTCATTCTCCAGCACCGGCCAGGCGCGGGTGCCGCGGGCCAGCAGGTGTTGTTCCACCACCTCGTCCAGGCCCAGCGCCGGCGCCAGGGTGTCAAACTCGCGACGCATGATGTCGCCGACCCGCACCTTCGCCAGAGCGCCCCGGGCCGCCTCCGACTGGTAGCTGAGCAACGCCGCGCGCGACAGGAACCAGCCGATAAACACCAGCCAGAGGCCGCCGACGAATCCGGTGCCGAAGAACGGGATCTGGATGCCCAGGACCATGGCGATGCCGAGAGCCATCAACAGCGAACCAAACAGGCGGCCGCCGAAGGCGGACCAGCGTGTGGCCAGAGCCTTGTCGCCGGTGAACCCCCACAGCAGGCCACACAGCACCCGACCACCATCCAGTGGATAGGCAGGTACCATGTTAAAGACTGCCAGAATGATATTGATGTTGCCGGCCCACAACAGCAGGCTGGCGAGCGGACCAAGGCTACCGAGAATCTGCTCCGGATCATTGCCGAGCAACTGCTCCGGGTCGAAGAGCAAGCCAGACGCGGACAGCAACAGGAACCCGAGCACGAGACTGGTGACGGGGCCCACCAGGGCGATCAGCAGTTCCGCCCGCCAGTGCCGCGCCTCCTCTTCCATGTGGGCCATGCCGCCGAAGATAAAGAGGGTGATGCGCTGCACCGGCGTGCCGAAACGGCGCGCCATCAGCGCATGGCTGAACTCGTGCACCAGTATGGAGGCGAACAGCAGCACCGCGGCCCCGGCGCCCACCAGCCAGCGCAGCCCGGTTGACCAGTCCTCGTGCCACTGAGCCATGGGCCCCAGGGCGACGGCAGCCGCCACCAGGAAGGCGATGATCAGCAGGCTCCAGTCCAGCACCACGGTAATGCCGAACAGCGTGCCCAACTCGATGCCGCTGCGTCTGTCGCCGGCGGGCCGGCGCTGTTGCATCTCGTTGCCCATAGTCAGTATCTACTGTTGCAGGTGGCGCCTGTCGTGGCCGTTGAATGCTACTGGCCGGGCGCCGATGCCAGTGCTACGGGTCAAGCGCCGACAGTACCGGTAGCGCCAGACATCGGTCATCCGGCCCGCAGTATCAGTGCGGATGCCGCGCCAGGTGCTGCGCCAGCAGGTCCTTGCCATAGTCGTTGCCATTAGGCGTACGCACGACGGTGTGGATATGATCCCGGGTCGGGGTGCCGGGGGTATTCTTTGCCAGCGTTCCCACCGGGTTCTGGTGATCGAACTCGATCAGGATCACCGGGCTGTGGATGCGGTAATAGAACACGGCGTCGTCCGCGGCGCTGCCAATCCAGGCGAACCAGGTGTCGTCGATGTGCTCGCCGATCTCCGCCATCGTCACCTCGGCGTGGGGCTGGCGCAGCTTGCCGACATAGGCGCGTATCAGCGCCAACAGATTAAGCTTCTGCGCGCTGCTGAGTTCCACTCCCCTGATGCCCTCGTAATCCAGCACCAGGTTGTCGGCGTTCGCGGCCGCTAGCTGGTTGTTGCGGGTCTTGTCCGAAGCGATGGTGGCCTGGCGCCGCTGCTCCGGCGTAAAGGACTGCATCAGCGCCAGTCCCAGGTCTTGTTCCTGCTGCAGGATCGTGTTGCCTGCGTAGCGGCCGCCTTCTGTGACAATTGGCTCCCCTCCCCAGAACGCCGGCGTCATCACTACCTGGTCACCGAGCACAAAATAATTGATGACCAGATGATGGCCATCGAGCTGCCATCCCCAGGGCTCATTGGCCGCGGGACTGCCCATCATGGTGAGATAGTATTTTTCCTCGCCATAGCGAACCGGTTCGTCGTTCATCTCCAGCAGGGTCTGCCCATTGCGCATGATGCCGCGCGTGCTATCGACACCGGCGGTCGACAGGGATTCCTCGATCAGGGCCCAGGCCGCGGCCTTCTGTTCGGCGGTCATCTCCTCCAGGCTCAATCCCCGACGCGGAAAGATGCCCACATCCACGTTGGACCAGTCGCGCCACTCGGGGTCGTCGACGGCGAAATGAGTGCGGCTGAGTTCGATGGCGCTCAAGGTGGCGAGAAAGCCATCCGCGGCGACGCGGATGCTGTCGGTGGCGACACCGGTCGAGCGCAGCGGGTACAGCCCCTCGATGAGCCCGGCGGAAGTGACCACGCCACGGTAGGGCTCGCCGAGCGCGGCGGCCGCTCCCCGGGAGAACTGCCCTTTCATGCGCAGCAGGTCATCCGGGTATTGGGACTGGGCAAGGGTGACGGCGCCGACGCCGAGTGACAATAGCAGGACGAAGAGCGCCCGCCAGGGGCGGCGCTTGATTTGCATTGGCATGGGACTCTCCAATTTTTCCAATTTTTTTGTTCGCCATTTTTCCAACTCGCCAGCTTTGCAACTCGCCGGCTCGCCCCGCTGTCGGCGCTCACACACGCCTTGTCACAACTGACGAAGGTAGCCAGAATGCACCCGGCGAAGGGGGCTAGAGCGTTGTTTCAAGCGAGGCTACTCCCTTCACATGCCCCCTGCAAGATGCCGGCCTATTCGGCCATCACCAGGCGCAGACGCTCGGGGTCACGCCAGATACCGCTGAACAGGCGACCGGCAAAGACCAGGGCGATCGCCAGGATCATCGCCACGAAGGTGAGCCAGGCCACCTGCGGCCCCCACTCGAAGACACGGATGATCAGGTACTGGGCTACCAGCATGAGCCAGTGCAGGGTGACCGATGACAACATCACCCAGCGGGTATCGCCAGCCCCGCGCAACACCCCGCCGCACACCTGTATCACCGCGTCGGCCATGGCATAACTCGACAGACCCACCATCATGAACGCCGCCAGTTCACGGATCGCCGCGAAGTCGCCGCTTGGCGGCGCGAAGACGTCCACCAGGGCGAAGCGGAAGCTGATGTAGAGCACCGCCAGCAGGGCCGAGTAACTCAGCCCTATGATAAATCCCGCGGTGATGGTCTCGTTGGCGCGGGCAAGATCGCTTGCGCCGACAGAACGGCCGATCATGGAAATCAGGCCGATGTTCAGCCCCACCATGGGCACGAAAGAGAGTATGTCCCAGTTGAAGACGATGGCGGCCGCGGCCCCTTCGGGCACGCCATAGGACTGGAACATGAGCAGGAACAAGTTGAAGGCGGCGACGTTGAGAAACAGCTCCATGCCCGAGGGGATGCCCAGGCGCAGGAAGCGGCGCATGATGCCGGCGTCGTAGCGGAACGACAACAGCACCGCGAAGCGCTGACGATGTTCCCGGCGCAGGTAGAACACGAGAAAAAGCAGCAGCGAGAGCACAGTGGCGATGATCGTGCTGATGCCGGCGCCGATGATACCCAGGGCCGGCAGCCCGAAATGCCCGAAGACCATGGCGTAGCACAGGGGCACGTTTAGCAGCAGCCCGCACACGTCGCAGAACATGACCACCTGCGAGCGGCCGATACCGGCGAAATAGGAGGAGATGCAGACCTTGGCCAGGGTAATCACCGAGCCCATCATCAACAGCAGGAAGTACTCCCGCTCCAGCACTACTTGCACGGGATCATGATCCATGGCGGCGAAGATATCCGCCACCAGCACCGTGATCAGCACCAACAACGGCGTCGCCAGCACGATCAGCAACCAGCCCTGGGTCACCACCCGCGGGCATTTATGGGGCATCCCGGCGCCGAGATACTGCGCCGCCATGGCGTTGCCGTAAGACAGCAGCCCCGAGAAGAAGCAGAAGGAAAAATACGCCGCCACGCCACCGCCCAGGGCGGCCGCCATGTGGGTCGGGTCGATCTGTGACATGAAGTACCGGTCGGTAAAGATCATGACCGCGAAGGTGCCCTGGGACACTACCATGGGCAGGGCGATCACCAGGAGTCGGCGCAACGTGGCCTCGTTGTAATGAAGGCGCTTGAGAAACATGAGCGGGCCCGGATCATCACCCGTGGTGATGCGCGTAAAACTGAATTGACTGTCGGGGAGATGGCTGACAGGCCGCCGCAAGAGTGCAATACCCCGGCGGCCGCCGCGGCCGGCGCCATGTTACAGTCCCTAAGCCTGATAAATCCACATTCAGCGGGCTGTTTTAGGGCTCAGGGCTGTTTTAGGGCTCAGGGCTGTTTCAGGGCTCAGGACTGTTTCAGGGCTCAGGGCTGTGTCAGGGCTCAGGGATGTGTCAGGGCTCAGGGATGTAAGAGACGCGCGTCATCAAGGTAGACGCAGGGGCTGGCGGCGACGATAGGTCAGGCTGCGCCAGAGCCATTCCGCGGGACCGAAGCGGTAGCGCCCGAGCCACCAGACGCTGAACAGCCACTGCAACACCCACACGCCGAGCACCACGTAGTAAATCTCGAAGCGGGACAGCGCCCCGGCCAGCCCGAGGCCAAACCCGAGGAAGATGAGGTTGCAGAGCACGGACTGGGCCAGGTAGTTGGTCAACGCCATCTGGCCGACGCGCGCCAGGGCGCCGCGCAGCACGGACAACACGCCGGCCCGGCACAGGGCCATGATCAGGCCGATGTAACCGAGCGCGAGCGACAGGCGACCGAGGTCGTAGGTAGGGCGGTTGAAGATCGCCCAATGCAACTCGAACCCGCTGCCGATGAAGATCAGTGTCTCCCAGGTATTGACCGGTATGCCGATCCCGAAGCCCAGCAGCATCATCAGCGTGTAGGTTCGCAGCGGCGCCGAGCCGTCCAGCACGCCCCATTTCATAAGTGCCATGCCCAGCAGCATCATCGCCAGGGCATCCCAGAAGGTGTTCGCCACCAGGCCGATGGTCTGGATGACCAGGTTGGTCTGGGCGACGGCGATGAAGTTGTCCAGGTAACCAGAACGTTTGGTTTCCAGGTCCGCCGCGATCTGCTCGGGTGCCATGAACTGCTGCTCGAGGAAACTGTCCCACGCCCTCAGGGTGTCCTGCTGCTCCACACTCAGCTCGGTGCCCGGCGGCAGGGTCTCGATCGCGGCCACCTCGGCGCCCAGGCTGCGTGCCTGCAGGTGAAAGCCGCTGTGCAGTGCGGTGAGCAGGCAGAAGATGATCAGGCTGATGAGCGCGAGGGAGCGCGCCGGCAGGTTACGAAAGAAGTAGAGCGCCAGCCCCGCCACGCCGTAGGTGAACAGGATGTCTCCCGGCCACACCAGGACGTAGGCATTGAACAGGCCGAAGGCAATCAGCAGCAGCGTGCGCCGGTAATAGAGCCGCTTCAGATCGACGGGATCGGCCTGGGGCTTGGCCAGGAAGATGAGCATGCCGGCGCCGAACAGCATGGAAAAAATAGCCCGCATGCTGCCCTCCACCAGGATGTCCGTGGTCATGAAGACGGCGAGATCGAGGCCCTGGGTGGCGCCGTCGACCCGCGGGTCGAGATAGGCGGCGAAGGGGTTGGCGAAGGCGATGATGTTCATCAGCAGAATGCCGAACAACGCCACGCCACGCAGCGTATCAAGCGACTGAATGCGCGCCCTGCCGGTGACCGGAGCGGTCATTGAGGTCATGCTTGCTTTCATGTGAGGCGTAGGATAATAACTAGTCATTCAAATCACAATGACTGGCAGACTTCACACAGCAAAGCTCCTAGGAATTCCTGCGCGGCTCGCTCTACGGCAGCCCGCCGGTCTTTGCAGCGCCGCTGGACGAGCGCTATCGCCGCCAGGATTGGGCCGGAGACTGTCCGCCCCGTGCCTTTTGATGACGGTTTACAGGTGCACCCACGGGGGCAAAACGGTATAGTGGGCGCCTGTACTTTGCGGCGCGCCCAGGGCCCGAGGGCGAGGATCTGAAGACAAGGATCGGCCCCGCAGCCAGGTAGCGACCGACTCCGGAGGAGAACCACATGAATGACGACAGTTTTATCACCCGCCTGCGTTTCCGCCGGCATTTTTTCGCCACTCTGCTGGGCGCACTGGCCTGGCTGATCGCGCCGCAGGTCCCGGCCCAGTCCATCGACGATGTCACACTGGACGTGTACAAGAGCGAGACCTGTGGCTGCTGCGTCGGCTGGATCGAGCACATGCAGTCCCATGGTTTTGCGGCAAACGTCTTGCACCCGGATAACCTGAATGCGGTGAAGGCCGAGCTGGGTCTCAAGCCCGAATGGACGTCCTGCCATACAGCCGTCACCGAGGCGGGCTACCTGTTCGAAGGGCATATCCCGCAGAAATTCATCGCCCGCTTCCTGGCCGCTCCCCCGGACGGCGCCCTGGGCCTGGCCGTGCCCGGCATGCCCATCGGCGGCCCCGGCATGGAGATGGGTGAGCGCTTCACGCCCTATGACATTCTGCTGATCAACAAGGACGGCTCCAGTTCTGTTTTCGCCAGCATCAAAAACGCCGCCGAGCAGTACTGATTGCGGCACCTGCGCTGTACCGGGCTCCAACGCCCGGTACAGGCTCATCCAAGCCTCTCGTCTCACCGGCTCTCGTTAGTCGGGTCGTGTATCACATTATAGCCCATCGGCGCTTCCACCCCGGAGTCTGCGCCTCTTACTCGCGCGATTTTTCCTGAAATTCTGCGGACTTTGGGGCAAATACGGGTAAATGAGCTTTGCTGATGTCGGTCGCTGCATTAATCTAGCCCCCGCGCCGCGATTGACGGCTGCCCTAACAATAACCGTCTCGCCGCGAACAAACGATGAAGTGCGAATTCCACCCCAATGTGCCCGCCGCGGCGCTCTGTAATAGTTGCAAGACGCCTGTCTGCGGCATCTGTTCCCGTTACTCGGATGACACGGTCCTGTGTGAACGCTGCGACCACGCCGGCGCTCTGTCCCGCTTCGTCGAAACCCAGGCGCGTAAAGCTGGCAAGCCAGTGGACAAGTTCGATGAACTCATCGAGGAAGACAAGCGGCGCACCCGGGCGGCACCCAGCCCCAAGCCACAGAAGCAAAAGACCGACAAGAGTGAACGGGCACAGATCGCCATCGTGATCGTCTGCTGCCTCTTCATCGCCTTTCGTATCGCTTTCTCGCTCAGCAGCAATGCCCCCCTCAGCGCCCCGCAGATCCAGGCGCAGGAGACGCAGCGCAACCGGATCGAGGAGTGCATGCTGGTATTCTGGGAAGTGGCTGGCCTGTTAAGAGACGGTCGCACACCCCAGTCCGGCATGCGCTGCCCCGGAACAGCCGCGCCCCTGCAGATATCCAATGTCGACGGTGATATCGTGGTGCGCCATCCGGACCCGCAATCCCTCGGCCTGGCCGATATTTACGTGACACGCAGCAACCCGACACCTATCGTGGTACAGCAATGAGAGCGTCAGGAGAGCGCCAAGAGATTGACATGAGAGCGCAATGAGCAAGACACCGGACAGGCCTCGACGCCGCCAACAGGGCTTCACCCTGATCGAACTGATGATGACGACCGCCATTATCGGCGTGCTGCTGAGCGTCGCCGTGCCCTACATGCAGAGCTACACCATTCGCGCGCAAGTCACTGAGGGGCTCCTCATTCTGAGCGAGCTGCGGCGCCGTGTGGAAACGGAATTCTACGCCCGCGGCCAGCTCACCACCAACCTCCCGACGACGCCGCCGCCGGACGGCCAGATCCACGGCGGACCCTGGTGGTCCTACGAGACCCTGTTTGGCGAGGAGCACTACATGTGGGACCGCATCGAGTACCAGCCCAAGGGGCCACACCGGGTGATCGCCCTGCGCGCCCACCGCCGCGAGGAGTGGCTCAACTCGGACATCGGCCTGCACTTCCAGATCAAGCAGGTGGACGCGAACACGCTGGCCTTCCGCTGCACCGTCAACGAGACCCAGGACCGCATAGAGTTTGTCCCGACCTCCTGCCAGGACGGTAGCGTCAACGACTGGACGAGCTGGTAGACACGCGCGCAGAAGGTAGCGGACCCTAACTCGACTCCCTCCCCCGCCTGCCGGCACGCCGGGTTTCTGGCGAGACTTGCCAACTGTTCGCCCTCCTCGCCAGCCAGCGCCGCCGCGCCCCCACTCTCTTTTGAAATATCTATTAATTTCAGAGCGTTAGCCCTTGGCATGCTGTCTGCATAGACAGGGAACGTAAATCATTGCGAGGAGGGAGTGCCGCTGCCCCAGGGCCGCGGACCGGAAACGATGAACCAACTACACCTTAAGGAACGCGGCCGGAGCGCCATGCACACCGGCGTGATTGCCCGCATCGGGCGTGTCGCCAGGCTGGCCCTGGCGGGTCTCTGCGCCGTGATCGGCGTAATCGGCCTGCTGCTACCCATCATCCCCGGCATCCTGTTCCTGGCCCTGGCGGCCTGGCTCTTGGGTCGCGGCACGCGGGCGCGCGGCGAGCGCGCTTCCTACCTGCGTTATCAGGGGCTTGGCCCGGGGCAACGGATCCGCCTGCGTCTGCTGCTGGCGGCCCGCTTCGTGGTGGACGCCCTGGCGCGACGAATGCCGGGAGAACGCTAGTTCCCTGCCGGCGAGAGAACCCGGCAGGCCTGGCGGAATCATCAGGTCGCGCTCGCGCCGGGACAAGCCCTCAGACCGCCTAACTGCCCCTCTCTGGCGCGAACTTGGCAAGCGCTGGGCAGCACCGGGGCCGGTCTGGGTAGCAGGCTGAACTTCAGTACGGCAGTAGCACACCGATAACCACTAAATTCCTATGCAGTAATCTGGACTTTTACAATAGCGACTCTTATTCTTCACTAACGAACAAACGCTCGCTCAAGTGTCAATGCCATAACGTACACATGATGAGCGCTTTGTAGAAAAAGTAAAATGGCAGTGAAAGTTAGCAATGAAGAGGTAAAAAGTAGGAAAACCCGGGCAGTAATCGAGCCCTGAACGTTCATACTAGATAGGGGAATAACATGAAATCACGACCTGACTTCATCAGACGCGTGCTACCCACAGCGATCGCCCTGGGATTGTTGGTACCCGCCACCTATGTGCCCATGGCACTGGGCCAGGCAGCCGACCAGATTGTCGAGGAAATCATCTCCATCGGCTCCCGTCGGCCGGAACGCAGTGTCACCGACTCCGCGGTTCCCGTGGACGTCATCAGTGGTGACGAGTTCGTCAACCAGGGTTACGCCGACCTGAACGAGATGCTGCGCACCTCCGTCCCGTCTTACAACGTCGATCGCCATTCCATCTCCGACGCCGCCACCCTGGTGCGCCCGGCCAACCTGCGCGGATTGCCGCCGGATAACATTCTGGTGCTGGTCAACGGCAAACGCCGCCACCGCTCGGGCGTGATCGCCGAACTCGGCGGCTCCCTGGCCTCCGGCTCGCAGGGCGCGGACCTCTCCGCCATCCCGCCGCTGGCCTTCCGCCAGGTCGAGGTTCTGCGTGACGGCGCCGCCGCCCAGTACGGCTCCGACGCCATCGCCGGCGTGCTGAACTTCGTGCTCAAGGACGACCCGGACGGCTTCACCCTCGAGGCCCGCACCGGCGAGTTTGCCGAGGGCGACGGCACCCTGACCCAGTTCGCCACCAATTTCGGACTGCCGCTGGGCAACGATGGTTTCGCCAACGTCACCGCCCAGTGGATGGAACAAGACGCCACCAGCCGCTCTGTTCAGCGCACCGATGCCGCCAACCTGATCGCTAACGGCAATCCGGCGCAACAGGCCTCCGTGGCTCAGCCCTTCGCCCAGATCTGGGGTGGCCCGGAGTACCGCGACAACTGGAACATCTTCATCAACTCCGGTATCCGCACCTCCGACACCCAGGAGGTCTACGCCTTCGGTAACTTCGGCAAGCGCGAGACCGAGGGTGCCTTCTTCTACCGCAACCCCAACAACCGCGGCGGCGTCTACACCAATGACGGCATTCGCGCCGTCGTCGACACCAACATCGCTCCGGGGCAGACGGGTGTGACCTCCAACTGCCCGGCGCTGCCCAGCCCGGGTTCGGGCGCCAGCGGTGTCCCCCTCGACCCGGCGGCTGTGGCGGCCGATTTCGCCGCCCTGCAGAGTCTGCCGGATAACTGCTTCGTACTGAATCAGATTCTGCCCGGTGGCTACATGCCAGCCTTCGGCGGTGGCCTGAAGGACGCCAGCATGGTCATGGGCGTGCGCGGCGAGATGAGCCCGCAACTGTCCTATGACCTGTCCGGCAGCTACGGCCGCAACAAGGTGTCCTTCTTCCTGGACAACACCTGGAACCCGTCCAACGGTCCCGACGGCTTCGTCGGAGGCGAGCTGCAGCAGTTCTTCGACCTGGGCTCCTATGTTCAGTCCGAGGTGAACCTGAACGCCGACTTCGTCTATCTGCTACCGGTCGACGGCCTCGCCTCCGATGTGAGCATCGCCTTCGGCGCCGAGTGGCGCGACGAGATCTTCGAGACCCTGATCGGCGAGGAAGCCGCCTGGCAGGCCGGCCCCTATGCCTTCCAGAACAACGACGGCAGCAACACCTACTCCGACGGCGTCACGCCGCTGCCTAACCTCAGCATCGGCGCCCACGGCTTTGCTGGCTTCAGCCCGCAGCAGGCCGGCCTCTGGGGTCGCAGTAACTACGCCCTGTACACCGAGGCCGAGGCGGACCTGACCGATGCCTTCACCGGCTCGCTGGCGCTGCGCTTCGAGGACTTCGAGTCCTTCGGCACCACCACCAACTGGAAGATCTCCGGCCGCTATGCCCTGACCGATAACCTGGCGCTGCGAGCCTCGTACAACACCGGTTTCCGGGCGCCGACGCCGGGCCAGGAGAACGTGACCAAGGTCTCCACCACCACCATCGACGGCGAGCTGCAACAACGCGGCCAGATTCCGCCGACCAATCCCATCGCAATATTCCTGGGTGGTAAGCAACTGCAGCCCGAGGATTCCGAGAACTTCTCCGCCGGCCTGGTGTGGGACGTTACACAGGATCTGAACGTGACCGTGGACTTCTTCCATATCGAACTGGAGGATCGTATCGCCCAGACCGGCACCATCGAGATCGGTGGCGAGCCGGTCCCGGCGGGCGTCAACTGCCCGAATGCCCGCGCCAACCCCACCGGCAACCTGGCCCTGTGCCTGCAGGAACTGGGCGTTCCTGGCGCGCGTGACCTGAACTCCGTGTCCTTCTACACCAACGACTTCGCGACCACCACCCGGGGTATCGATGTCGTGGCAGCCTGGGACCTCGACTGGGGCAACGCCGGCAGCGGCAGCCTGGTGGGTTCCTGGAACTGGACCGAGACCGAGGTCGACAACGCCGGTGAGGTGGTAAGCCGCAATCGGGTGGTGGGCCTGGAGGAAAGCAATCCGCACAATCGCGGCGTGTTCACCTACAACC
>JBBDSI010000374.1:0-2495 GCA_040905005.1 Pseudohongiellaceae bacterium | reverse complement strand
GTAACGACACCGAGTGATTACTCAGAGCAATGACTCAGAGTAAACACACCGAGTACATACTCAGAGTAAATACTCAGAGTAAACACACCGAGTACATACTCAGAGTAAATACTCAGAGTAAATGCAGCGAGTAAGCACTCAGAGTAAATACTCAGAGTAAATGCAGCGAGTAAAGACTCAGAGTAAACACTCCGAGTCACTGCTCAGAGTCATTACTCAAAGTCAGGTTTAGATCACCAGCAGGTCCATGAACTCGTGCACCGGGGTGGCCTCCAGGCGCTTCTGGTCTTTGCAGAGGGCGAAGATGTCCTTGCAGCGTTGGGCCGGGAAGCGGGTGGCGAGGTTGGCCCTGAACTTGTCCTCCAGCAGGGGGATGCCTTCCTTGCGGCGGCGGCGGTGGCCTACTGGGTACTCGATCTCGATGCGCTTGGTGCAACTGCCGTCCTTGAAGAAGATCTGCAGGCTGTTGGCGATGGAGCGCTTGGAAGGTTCATGGTACTCGTTGGAGTAGCGCGGCTCCTCGTGGATCTCCATCTTCTCGCGCAGCTCGTCGATGATGGGGTGGGCCTGGTGGAAGCTGTCCTCGTAGTGCTCGGCCACCAGGTTGCCGAAGGCCAGCGGCACCGCGGTCATGTACTGCAGGCAGTGGTCGCGGTCCGCGGGGTTATTCAGCGGCCCCTTCTTGGAGATGATGCGGATGGCGGACTCGTGGGTATGGATGTCGATGCGCTCGATCTGGTCCAGCCGGTCCTTCACCAGCGGGTGCAGTTGCACCGCCGCCTCGGCCGCTGTCTGGCTGTGGAACTCGGCGGGGAAGGAGATCTTAAATAGAATGTTTTCCATTACATAACTGCCATACTTCATGGGAAACTTGAATTCGTTTCCCTTGAAGGAGACGTCGTAAAAGCCCCATGTCGGCGCCGTCAGCACCGACGGATAGCCGATCTCCCCGCGCAGCGTCAGGTCCGCCAGGCGCACCCCTCGCGAGGTCGCGTCGCCGGCCGCCCAGGACTTGCGCGGCCCGGCATTGGGCGCGTGCCGGTAGGTGCGTAGCGAGGAGCCGTCCACCCAGGCCTGGGACAGGGCATCGATGACCTGCTCCTTCGTGCCGCCCAGGAGGTGCGTGGCGACGGCAGTGGAGGCCACCCGCACCAGCAACACATGGCACAGCCCGACCCGGTTGAAGCTGTTCTCCAGCGCCATAACTCCCTGAATCTCATGGGCCTTGATCATCGCGGTGAGCACATCGCGCATGCTCAGCGGCGCCTCGCCACGCGCCACCCGCGTCTGCGACAGGTAATCCGCCACCGCCAGAATGGCGCCCAGGTTGTCCGAGGGATGCCCCCATTCGGCGGCCAGCCAGGTGTCGTTGTAGTCTAACCATCTGATAATACAGCCAATGTCCCAAGCCGCCTTCACCGGATCAAGGCGCAACTGCGTCCCCGGCACCCGCGCCCCATGCGGCACCACGGTGCCTTCCACCAGCGGCCCCAGCAGCTTCGTACACTCCGGGAAGCGCAACGCCAGGAAGCCACAACCGAGCGTATCCATCAGGCAATTACGTGCCGTGTCATAGGCCTCAGCGGAGTCGACCTCGAAGTCACACACATAATCCGCCATATCGACAAGCACCTGATCAGGCGCCGGCCGGGTATTCAAATCCACATTAGTACTCATAAAAAATCCATCTAAGACAAACGGTTAACACAATAATATTAAAAAGCAGAGCAGCCCGGGCAGCCTGCCACTCAGTAGCCGGAACTCCGACTGTCCGGTCGCGGCAATCAATCATCCCGCGGTCGACTCGCGGAGAACAAGGTACCTAAGCACCCCAATCACCTGCCATCCCAGCGACAGCAGCAGCCCCATGGCCCCAAAGGGCCGCAGGGACTGTCGCCCCGTCACACTCACCACACCTCACCACACTCACGATGCGGCGCTTCGACAAACACCGACCAGTCAGAATCCCCAACCATCAACGGACCACTCAGCCGGATGTTTGGTGATGAGTGGGCAGTGGGAAGGCGCCTCTGCGCAGCAGGGGGAGGGGTCCCACTGCCCGCCCCACAACTGCAAGATCAGAGCGCCACAGAGCCAGGGCAATAAGTCACAATAACAACTAATAATTATCGAATATAATCAAAAAGATAAGGAAATTAATTAATTACGATCCTCAATATCAACCCAGGCCGCAGTCTCAGGCCCAACATACTCAGCAGAAGGCCGAATAATGCGATTCTTCGCCCGCTGCTCCTTCACATGCGCCGCCCACCCGGTGACCCGGGACATCACAAAAATCGGGGTAAACAGCTTCGTCGGGATCCCCATGAAGTGGTAAGCCGAGGCGTGGAAGAAATCTGCATTACAGAACAGCTTCTTCTCTCGCCACATCACTTCCTCGACCCGCGCCGACACCGGATACAGCACCTTGTCGCCCACCTGCTCAGCCAGCTTCTCGGCCCAGCCCTTGATGATCACGTTGCGCGGGTCCGACT
>JBBDSI010000373.1:0-2501 GCA_040905005.1 Pseudohongiellaceae bacterium | reverse complement strand
GACGGTTGCTAGCGATGCGTCCGGTTACGGATTATTCACGAACACGGATCGCTCGCCGTAATGCAAGACGCTGCCCTGAGCATTGGTGATCTCCACCGAGATCGAGTGTGGGCCGTTGTCCAGTTGCCTGGTGTCGAGCTCGGTGTGGAAACCCACTGCCGGTACGTTGGGATCTGACTCGACCTCCTGCACGGCCACCACGTCCGGCCGCATGACGCCATAGCCGCCCGCTTGCCTGGGCTCGCCATCGACCAGCACGCGCACACTGCGCACGCCGATGTCTTCGCTGTAGGCCCAGCCGGCGACGATCATGTTGCCACTGACCTCGGCGCCCGCTTGCGGCAGGTCAATCCAGGCGCGCATGGGAAAGGGGCAGGGCCGGGCGCGTTCGCCGGTGGCGGTTGCGCCGCGCAAACCTTCGCCCCGGTAATAGCTGAAGCGCTTGTCCCCATTGAACAGACTCAGTTCCGCCAACGGGCGCAGCGCGTCCACGTGCCCACACATGACGGCCATCAGTTCGTGCTTGGCGGGGACGAACAGAGTGCTGTCTTCGTTGATATAGAGCACCGCGGCGCCGGCGTTGTCTGCCAGTGCAGACTCGTCTCTACCCCACAGGCGTAACTGGGTAGTACGCCCGTCACGCACCGCCTTGTCGCGATCCAGGGTGTAGGCGCGTCGGCCCAGTCCGGCGAACTCCACCTGGGCGGCGGTGTAGTAATTGTCGGTGATGATCACCGGCGGACCGTCGGGAAAATCCCGCGCCAGCAAATTATGCGTGTAGGCGGCGAATTCGTCCCAGCCGGCCATCTTGTTAGAGAGCACACCGCTGCCGAACACATGCTGCAACGGTAGCTGCCAGGCCTGGGAGCCGACTCCCAGCAAGGCCACCAGGGTGCCGGCAAAGCCAAGCGCCGGGATGCCCAGGAGCAGTCGCCTGGTGGTGCTAGCGCGCCAGCGACTGCCGGCCCGGTTGTGCAGTTCGCGCAGCGTCTGCGGCACGTAGACCAGCAGTGGGAAATAACCCGACAATGGCCAGTGGATGGAGGTGCTGTCGGCATCGGTCCAGGGCGCCAGCAGCAGATAGACGCCGAGATTGACCAGGGCGAAACCAAGCAACAGCGCCGCCCGGGTGTCTCCCTGGCGGCTGCGCTGCCAAAGGCGCCAGGCCGTCAACAGCAAGACTGCATAGAGCGGAGGTGTCACCAGCGCCGCCTGCTTGAACAGGTGCAGGAGACCCGAGGCCTGAAATTCCCAGGGGTGACGCTCGACCAGATAGAAACTGGCACTGCTTAACTGATTGTTGAGATTGAACCAGAGCACCGGTATCAGGCCCAACGCAGCGACGAGCATGGCGGCCCACAGTTTTGGATTGCGCCACTCTGCGCGTGCCTGCGGTACGCAAACGAGAAACAACACGGCGGCGACAGGGTAGAGCAGATAGCGGTAATGTGTGCTGAGACCAAGTGCCACGAACAGGCCGGTCGTCAACCACCAGGTCCAGGTCTGCAAACGCAGGGCGCGCTCGAAGCTGCCAATGGCAAGCAGTCCCAGGACAACAAGAGGGACGTCCGGCACCGCCAGCAGACCGAGAAATCCCCCCAACGGCAGGCAGAGACTGAGTATGGCCGCCTCCAGTGCCTGGCGTCTGCCGGTCACAGGTTGTGCCAGCCAGTACACGAGGAAGGGAACGAGTGTGCCCAGCACGATGAAGGGCGCGCGTACGGCCAGGGGGTTACCGGCGTCCAGTGTGGCGCCAAGGCCGGCCAGCATGGCGGTCATGAACGGCAGGTCGCTGTAGGCCAGCGCCGGATGGGTCGAAGCCAGCCAGTAGTAGACCTCGTCGCTGTACAGATCCAGTATCGAAGCGAGCAGCAGCTTAAGAAGCAGCACCAGCGCCAGGCCGGCGCCGAACAAAGGCAGCAGGGGGAAGGGCGCTGTCAGTGCGCGCGGATCATCACGCAAGCGGCGCTCCATGGGGGCGGGTTTCCCGGTAGACAGGTCCCGGGATCGACCAGAGCCCATGGCATCCTGAGTGAGACCGGATAAGTGCCAGTAAATTCAAGGGCTTGGGTGCCAGAAACAGGGGGTAGAGCGAATAATCCATTAACGGGCGCGAATCATGTTGACAATCATTCTCATTTAGATTTAAATGAGACCCTCGTTTGAGGAATTGCGTATGTACGTGTGTATCTGCCGCCAGGTGACCGATAACCAGATCCGTGATCTGTGCCGCGGTGGTGCCTCCAGCCTGACCGATATCCGGGCCCAGAGTGGCGTCGCCAGCGAGTGTGGCAAATGTGGCAAGCTTGCGCAAACCATTGTGCAGGAATTCGCCAAGACGACGGAATTCGTCAACGCCGCCGGGTAGCGCCACCCCCCCTCTCTCTCTATCATTCCTCCACCGACCCCCGTACCCGCCAGGGCTTTCGCTGACAGTCGTATGCGGGTCCGTGACTGGCTCTTCCGCCTGCTAATGCAAATACGAGTGTTTCTCATTTATT
>JBBDSI010000372.1:0-15375 GCA_040905005.1 Pseudohongiellaceae bacterium | reverse complement strand
TCGGCCAGTTCGCGATCACCTACCTGCCGCCCCTGCAGGCGGTGTTCGGCACGGAGGCCGTGCCGCTGCGTGACGGTATTCTCCTGGTGGGAGTAGGAGTGGTGTTCTTCGCCCTGGTCGAGACGGAAAAACAGATGCGCCTGGCGCTGCGCCGGCAGAATCCGCGGCAGCCGGTCGATCACAGCTAAGCACGGCGTTCACTAGCGCAGCGTGAGAGCGAAGGATTACACGGGCACATGTTGCTGCCGGCGCGATAGCGCGCATTGAATCAGGCGCGCTGACAGGCGAAAATAGGCGCTTGAGGTGAATGGCGTTGCACGCTGTCGCGCAGCGGTCCCCCATGGCTGGTTGTCCGTTTCCCGTGTTCCTCACGCACATTTTTCCATAACAGCTGGTAAGCCCGCCCGCGACTTGTTTCAGGGAGTAACCCGGACCCGCATGTCTAACGCTGAAGTTGAAGAGAAGTCTCGCCTCGAACACTGCAAAACCAGTATCCGCGATGCGCTCGATGATATCGAGGCACGCCTGGGAGACTATGCCGGCGAGATCCAGACGCGCAAGGAATATATGTGGGAGGCCCGGCGCGACATGGATCACATCGAGAAGATCGCTGTGCGCCAGGCCATCGAGCAGACCCTGGATTCCGCCGAGGCATTGCAGGAACAACAGATCAAACTCACCAAGCTGATGCGCTCACCGTACTTCGGCCGCTTCGATTTCTCGCGAGACGGCGAAGCGGGCAGCGAGCCGGTCTACATCGGTGTTCACCATTTCCGCGACGAAGCCACGCAACAGACCCAGGTCTATGACTGGCGGGCACCGATCGCCTCCATGTTCTACGACTTCGAGACCGGCCCGGCCCGTTATCAGGCGCCCGCCGGAGAGGTGGCGGGAGAGCTGACGCTCAAGCGCCAGTTCCGCATTCGCGACGGGCGCCTGGAGTTCGTGCTCGAATCGGGCGTGAACATCGTCGATGACGTGCTGCAGGATGAACTCAGCCGTGCCAGTGACGACGAGGGCATGAAGAACATCGTCGCGACTATTCAGCGCGACCAGAACGCCATCATTCGCAACGACGAGGCGCACACCCTTATCATCCAGGGGGTGGCGGGCTCCGGCAAGACCTCGATCGCCCTGCACCGCATCGCCTATCTGTTGTATCGCTTCAAGGACACGCTCAGCGCCGATGACATCCTGATCATCTCGCCCAACCGCGTGTTCGCCGACTATATCGGCAATGTGTTGCCCGAACTCGGTGAGGAGCAGGTCGCCGAGATCGGCATGGAAACCCTGGCGGAGGAATTGCTGGACCATCAGTACCGTTTCCAGACCTTTTTCGAGCAGACCTCCGCGCTGCTGGAGAAGCAGGACGAGGCACTCAGGACGCGTATCGAAGCCAAGGCCTCGCTCGAGTTCCTGCGCCGGATCGATGCCTATGTAGAGCACCTGGAAGCCGGTTCGTTCGTCGCCGCGCAGTGGCGCACCGGTCGCAAGATCGTCCCCGACTGGTTCTTCGCGGAAACCTGGGAGAAGCATCGGGGTGTCGGGCTTACCGAGCGGGTCGCCCGGGCGGTGAAGGCGGCCGAGAGTCAGATCGGTATCTACTATAACTACGACCTGCGCACCGACGAGCGACAGGCGCTGCGCGAGGCGATCCGCGGTATGGTGGGCAAGCAGAAAACTTTGCGCCAGGCCTATCAGGGCCTGTTCGAATGGCTTGGGCAACCCGAGATGTTCAGGCAGGCCGGCGGCCGGCTCGAATACGCGGACGTATTCCCCCTGATCTACCTCAAGATGCGTCTGGAGAAGGTGAAAAACCCGTATCAGGCTGTCAAGCATCTCCTGATCGACGAGATGCAGGACTACACGCCGGTGCAATACGCCGTGCTCGACCGGCTCTTCTCCTGTCCCAAGACCGTGCTCGGCGATGCCGCCCAGTCGGTCAATCCCTATACCAGCTCCAGCGCCGAGCAGATCCGCCGGCGCTTGCGCTCCGCCACCAGCGTCACGCTCAGCAAGAGCTATCGCTCGACCTGGGAGATCATGCAGCTCGCGCTGGCCATCGTCCCCAACCCGGAGCTGAAGGCCATGGAGCGCCACGGCGAAGCGCCGCGCGTCGTGGTGTGCAAGCGGCGGCCGCAGATGATCAAGGCCATGGCTGAGGAGATCGCGGAGTTTAACGCCTCCGATCACCACTCGCTGGCCATCATCGCCAAGACCCAGAAACAGGCGTCGCGGCTCCAGCAATCGCTGAGCGATGCCGGCTTCGAGACGCGCCTGCTCAGTGCCGACAGCGTCGGCTTCTCGACCGGCGTCCTGGTCTGCACGGCGCATCTCGCCAAGGGGCTGGAATTCGACAGGGTCATCGTCGGCGACGTCGGCGCCAGCAACTACCACACCAGGATGGACCGTAATCAGCTCTACGTGGCCTGCACCCGCGCCATGCACCGGCTGACGCTCTACAGCGTCGGCGAACCCTCGCCTCTGTTGCCAGCGCAGGTGGCATAGTCAGACCGGATAGCATGGCGGGCGACGGAAGGCGGTTGTGGTTGCCTTTAACATTTGCGACTCATCAGCGGTGTCCATGATTCTCTCCATGGTTCTACTGAGAGCTGCGTTAGATAGAGTCCTTTTTTTGCACCGACGGATTAATTTCCTTTATGCTCTGACAACAGACATTGGGGTAAGGGCTGCGAGAAGGGCAGGATTCTATTCCCGTTGATGCAATTTTCAGATTGTTGTGGGCAAAGGATACCGGATGCGCGTCGGGCGGCATTTTTCGACCATCGGACTGCTGACAGGTACGCTGTTTCTGGCCCTTTCCCTGACCCCAAGCCTGCTGCCGCGCGAAGATACCATCCAGGGAGTCCTGTCCGGGCTGGGCATGGCGGCCGGTTACGCTGTCGGTATGACCGGGGTCTGGCTGTGGAATTATCTGCAACTGCCCAGCGCCCGGGCCCGAACCCAGCGAATCATCCAGGCCCTCGCCGCCATCTTCTGCGGCTTTCTTGCCGTCAGTTTTTTGTTGCAGGCCAGCAAGTGGCAGAACAATGTACGGGCCCTGATGGGGCTGGAAGAAGTGCCGGGTATACGCGCTCTTTGGGTGGGCCTGGTGGCGCTGGTCGTTTTCCTGGCGCTGTTGCTTGTCGGCAAGCTGTTTCACCAGCTGTTCCTGCTGCTCTCGCGCAAACTGCAACACATCGTGCCACCTCGCATCTCGCACATGGCCGGGCTGGCGCTGGCGTTACTGCTGTTCTGGACGATCGGTAACGGCGTACTCGCTTCCTTTGCCCTGCGCAGCGCGGATCGGTCCTATCAGCAGATTGACGCGCTCATCGACCCTGAAATGGCGGCACCGGCAGACCCGCTGCGCAGCGGCAGCGAAGCGTCTTTTCTTAGCTGGGAAAGCATGGGACGGCAGGGTCGTCGATTCCTGTCGCTGGGGCCCCGCGCAGCGGACATTCAGCGTTTCACGGAGACTGCAACCCGCGATCCGATCCGGATCTACGTGGGCCTGAATGCCGCCGACACTCCGGAGCAGCGCGCCGCACTGGCCCTGGAAGAGCTGCAGCGCACCGGCGCCTTCGAGCGCTCCCTGCTGTTGCTGGTCACCCCGACGGGCACGGGCTGGGTAGACCCTGGGGCAATGGCCGCACTGGAGTACCTGCACCGGGGCGATGTTGCCAGTGTCGCCATGCAATATTCCTATCTGCCCAGCCCGCTGTCACTCATGGCCGAGGGTGCCTACGGCGTGGAGAATGCCCGCGCCCTGTTTCAGGAGGTGTATGCGCACTGGAGCAGCTTGCCTCGTATCAGCCGTCCGAGGCTCTACCTGTTCGGCCTCAGCCTGGGGGCGCTGAATTCGGACCGCTCGTTCGATCTTTACGACATCATCGATGACCCCTTCCAGGGCGCATTGTGGAGCGGTCCGCCATTCAGAAGTGATACCTGGCGCGATGCCACGCAGCGACGTGTTGCCGGCTCACCGCAGTGGCTGCCACGCTTCCGGGACGATTCGGTGATCCGCTTCGCCAACCAGAACGGCGGTCTGGAGTCCGGTCGGCGCCCCTGGGGCAATTTCCGCATTGCCTTCCTGCAGTACGCCAGTGATCCGATCACGTTTTTCTCAACCGAATCCTTCTACCGGGAGCCGGACTGGATGCGGGCACCACGGGGTCCCGATGTGTCCGATGACCTGCGCTGGTTTCCCATCATCACCATGCTGCAGCTTGCCGCCGACATGGCTGCCGGCACATCACCGCGCGGTTATGGCCATGACTATGCCGCAGAACACTATTTCGATGCCTGGTATGCATTGACCGAGCCGCGCGGCTGGCAACCCAATCACCTGGCGCGCCTGCGGCAATATCTGTACGTACAGTTTGCAGCGCCCGATGCCCTGGTGATCAGGGAGGATTGACTAGCAGATACCGGGCCGCTGAGTTTGTCCAGATGTACCGGCAGGGCGCCCGGGTAGTAGTGGGCTCTTCAGGGACTCATCGGCAACTTCGTCGGAGGTCACAGACTCAGCATTTACCGGGCGCGACACCCGCTGCCCAAGGTATGGTATAAAAAGCCGGAGTCATGGGAGCCGCGATGAATAATAACAGGCAACAACATCCCCTGGCGCAGCGGCTGCGCCGGGAGCTGCGCGGCGAGGTGCTGTTCGATGCCTTCAGCCGCGGTCGCTACAGCACAGACGCCTCGATCTATCAGTTGATGCCCGTTGGCGTGGTTATTCCCGCCGATGAGCAGGACGTGGAGATCGCCGTGCGCCTGGCCGCCGAGTACGAGACTCCGGTTCTGCCCCGGGGCGCCGGCACCTCCCAGAACGGGCAGGCGATCGGCGAGGCGCTGGTCATCGACAGCACACGCCACCTCAACAAGGTCCTGGATATCGATGCCGAGGCACGCACCGCCTGCGTCCAGCCCGGCCTGGTCCTGGATGAGCTCAACCGACTGCTCAAACCCCATGGTCTGTGGTTCCCGGTGGACGTGTCCACCGCCAGCCGGGCGACCCTCGGTGGCATGACCGGCAACAACAGTTGCGGCGCCCGCTCCATCCGCTACGGCAACATGGTGCATAACGTGCGTTCCGTGGAAGCCCTGCTGGCCGACGGCAGCCGCACCCATTTCCAGCAACTGAACGGCCGCCGGGCGAATGACATTGCCCACAGCGAACTCATCGCGCAACTGCTGTCCCTCGGCGAACGGGAGGCGCAGGAGATACAGCGGCGCTTCCCGGATCTGCTGCGCCGGGTGGGTGGCTACAACATCGACCAGCTGATCGGAGAGAGCCCCCATCCTGGCCGTCTGCTGGTCGGCTCGGAAGGCACCCTGGGTTTCTTCCAGCGCATCCACCTGGACCTGCAGCCGATCCCCCCGCACAAGGTACTGGGTGTGTGCCACTTCCCGACCTTCTACGAGGCCATGGACAGCACCCGCCATATCGTCGAACTGGGCCCGTCGGCGGTGGAACTGGTGGACCGCACCATGATCGACCTGGCCCGTGACATCCCGATGTACAAGGCCACCGTGGATCGCTTCGTCCGCGGCGAGCCCGACGCTCTGCTTTTGGTGGAATTCGCCGGCGACGACCAGGCGGAACAACGGCGCAAGCTGCGGGAACTGGTGGAACTCATGGGTTCCCTGGGCTTTCCCGATGCGGTGGTGGAGGCGACGGACAAGGAGTTTCAGTCCGCTGTCTGGGAGGTGCGCAAGTCCGGCCTCAACATCATGATGTCCATGAAGGGCGACGGCAAGCCAGTCTCGTTCATCGAGGACTGCGCCGTGCGTCTGACGGACCTGGCCGAATACACCCGGCGGCTGACCGACATTTTTCATAAACATGGGACAACCGGTACGTTTTATGCCCACGCCTCCGTGGGTTGCCTGCACGTCCGGCCCGTGTTGAACATGAAGGAGGCCGGCGGCGCGGAGAAGATGCGCGCCATCGTCGAGGAGACCCTGGAGATCGTGCGCGAGTACAAGGGCTCTCATTCCGGAGAACACGGCGACGGCATCTCCCGCTCCGAGTTTCACGAGCCCATGTTCGGCAAGCGCATGGTAAATAACTTCGAGGAGGTCAAACGCCTGTTCGACCCGACCGGGCTGTTCAATCCCGGCAAGATCACCAACGCCCACAGGATGGATGACCGGCAGATCATGCGCTATCCGCCGGGTTATGCGCCCCTGGCCGTGGACACGGTCCTGGACTGGTCGGACTGGGGCGGCTTCGACCGCGCCATAGAGATGTGCAACAACAACGGCGCCTGCCGCAAGATGGACGGAGGTGCCATGTGTCCGTCTTACCGCATAAGCCGGAACGAGCAGCACGTAACCCGGGGCCGGGCCAACACCCTGCGCCTGGCCATGACCGGTCAGCTGGGCGAGAAGGGACTGACCGCCGAGGACATGTACCAGACCATGGACCTGTGCGTGAGCTGCAAGAGCTGCAAGCGGGAGTGCCCCACCGGGGTGGACATGGCGCGCATGAAGATCGAGTTCCTGCACCAATATCGGCAGCAACACGGCAGCAACCTCCGCGATAGACTGTTCGCCTATCTGCCGCGCTATGCAGGGAAGCTGAGACCACTGGCGCCGATTATGAACCTGCGCGACCAGGTGCCGGGTCTGGCCTCCGTATCGCAGTGGCTTCTCGGCCTCAGCAGCAGGCGGCCCTTGCCGCGCTGGCGCCGGGATCATTTCACTCCCGCGCCGGAGTCCAACGGTGAAGACGGCGGGCCAGAGGTCGTGTTACTGGTGGACACCTTCAATCGCTGCTTCGAGCCTGACAACGCCCGCGCCGCGCTGGCGGTACTGCGGGCGGCCGGTTACCGGGTGCATTGTCCGGAGGCGGCGAAACAGGATCGCCCCCTGTGCTGTGGCCGCACGTTCTTCAGCGCCGGCCTGCTGGAGCAGGCGCGCGAGGAGATGCAGCGCACGCTCACGGCACTGCAGCCCTTCGTGGCGCGGGGACTGCCGATCATCGGCCTGGAGCCCTCCTGCCTGCTCACCCTGCGCGATGAGTTCCCGGCCCTGATGCCGGGACCGGAAACGACCGCCCTGGCGAAACACGCCTTGCTGCTGGAAGAATTCCTGGCCCGGGAGCTGGAAGCGGACCGGCTTAAGTTGGATCTGAAACCCATCGCCGCGAAAAAGGCCCTGCTGCACGGTCACTGCCACCAGAAGGCCTTCGCCGTGATGTCACCGGTGCAGAGAATACTGGCGCAGATACCGGAGCTGGAGGTCAGCCTGATCGACTCCAGTTGCTGCGGCATGGCCGGCTCCTTCGGCTATGAAAAAGAGCACTACGAGGCCTCCATGAAAATGGCCGAACTGTCCCTGCTGCCCGCCGTGAAGGAAGCCGCACCCGACACCCTGCTGGTGGCCGACGGCACAAGCTGCCGTAGCCAGATTGCCCATGGCGGGGGCAGGGAGGCGTTGCATGTTGTGCGGGTATTGGAACAGGCGTTGTGAATCCGGTGCTTGCGGTGGAATGTATTGAAGGGCCGGAACAGTTTCAAGGCGTTTCCTCTGAAACGTCAGAACAGCAGGAATTCAAAAGAACGTTTCAGTGGAAACGCCGTAATCGAATGAACCCAACATCAAATTCCTGCGGAAACGCGCCGCCGTCAGGCTAAAAGGAACGATCTATGAAGATTAAATACTTGATCATGTCTGCAGCACCTTTATTCGCAATAGTGATAGTTTTATCGCTTTTTCCAATTTCCAGAACGACACCAATTGGCAGCGAGGAAGTTTCATTGGCAGATGCCGAGCTACCATCGGAATTATATTTACAACCGATTAGCTCTGGCCAAAATAGCGTTAGAACAAATAATCAGATATTGACTCAAGAGCAAATTGAATCGACTCTGCAAGAAATCAATATTCGTTTGGGTATCAATCAACCCGAAGCTGCATTGAATGAATTAAATGGTTTGCTTGGTACCTTTGACGATATGTCTGGCTCTGAGAAAAGAGATTTGCTAACTGCTTACGCCACGTATTTCCTGAGGAATTCACAAAACGATGATGCCAGGTTTTTCTATGAGCAAATCTTGCTTCTTCCAGATTTGGACTACACCAATCGACTGGCCATTTTGCAGATGTTAGCGAGAATTGCTTTGGCATCAGAAGATTGGGAGGGATTTATAGCCTACAATGATCAATACTTCGATGAAGGTGGAGGATATAACTGGGTCGTGACTGGTCATCTTATTAGAGCGCACCGAAGACTTGAAAATTACAACGCTGCTGGTGATGCTCTAATGCTTCAGTTTGAAACAGGCATTCATCCAGAATTTGATGGCAGCGATGAACAGTATGAAAGGCTGTATGGAAGCTTGGAGTCACTTCCCCTGAAAATGTCAAACCCAGATAGCGCGCTGATTCTTGCAAAAAAAATGGTCGAGCAATTTGATCAGGCAGGCAATTGGAGAGTTCTAGCCGAACTCTATCGAACGTTAGGTGATGGCCAAAATCACGATGAAGTTATCGATGCTGCCCGCAATAAGGGCTTTATAGGTGATTCAGGCAATTGGAAAAATTGATCGCGAGTTAGTGGGACTATACGTTCCGGCACAGATTGAAGTAATGGACGCGCGTACAGCAAAGCGTAACCATCGCCCGCGCCGCTATACCAGCCCAATCCCCCACATCACACAAACCACCAGAAAAGACACCAGCCCCCCGACCAGGGTCGCGCCGCCATAGCTGAACACCGCATCGGGTACGCTGAGTCTGGTCAGTGAGGTACACACCCAGAAGTAGCTGCTGTTCACGTACTTGATGATCACCGAGCCACTGGCGCCGGCCAGCATGGCGGCTTCCGGTGACAGGGCAAGGCTGCCCAGCATGGGCGCCACCAGGGAGGCGGCGGTGATCACGCCGACCGTCGTGGAGCCGGTGATCATGTTGCCGATGATGCCGAGCACGAAGGGCAGCAGGATGGCGGGCAGGCCATAATCGCTGAACAGGGCAGCGATGAAATCCACCGCCGGCGTGCCGCGCAGGATGGCGCTCAGGGACCCGCCCAGGCCGGTCACTACGAGAATCATGGCGGAGGTCTTCAGGGCCGACTCTACCCAGGCGTCCTTCGCCTTCTCCCGATCGTCGCGGCTGCGGATATTGCGGTAGGCCAGCCAGACGCCGACGGAAAGGGCGATCACCGGCCAGCCGACGTAAGTAAATATGGTGCGCAGGAGATGGCCCTCCGGCAGGGCGAGGGTGACCACGCTCTGGGTGCCGATCAGCACGATCGGAATGACGATCGGCATGTAGGAGCTCAGCGTGCTGGGCAGCTCCTGAGATCCCTCCTGGTCCAGATCCTCGATGGAGATACCCTGGAACTCGTCCGAGGCCATGGTCTTGATGCGCGGGCCGGCGACCAGCGTGCCCCACAGCCAGCAGGCCAGGGAGCCGAACAGACAGGCGATGCCGCCATAGATGATCGTCGTGCCGATGTCGGCGCCCACCAGGGCGGCCGCGGCCAGCGGGCCGGGGGTGGGCGGCACGATGGCGTGGGTCAGTTGCAGGGCCCCCACCAGCCCGGTAGACATGGCCGCGATGCTCACGCCCATGGTCTTCGCCGCCGAGTGCACCAGGGGATTGAGGATCACGTAGGCCACATCGGAGAAGATGGCGATGCCGATGATGAAGCCGGTCAGGGTCAGCGCCAGGGGCATGCGCGTCGAACCCACCAGGTTGACCATGGAGCGGGTAATCACCTGGATGGCACCGGTGTGTTTCAGTGCCTCCGCGATGATGGAGCCGAGCACGATGACCACGCCGATCGATCCCAGTGTGCTGCCGAAGCCGCTCTCGAAGGCGTCGATGAAATTGTTCTGCTGAATGCCGGGCAACAGGCCAAACAGGAGAATGGGAATCAGCAGGGCAAAGAAGACATGCCATTTCCATTTGGCGATGAGGAACAGGAGCAGGAAGATCACCGCGACGAAACCCAGCAGGGAGACCGCGGCACTGGTGTTGACGGCAGTAGAGGGATCCATGAGGGCTCCTTATTATTTTGTTTTTCAAGCCTGCTATGTTCAGCAGATTCCTTTTTTTTTAGTCAGGCACCGAGATACTCGAGCGCCGCGGTCACGCCGCCCTTGCTGTGCGGAATGCCGGCTAGTCCCAGGCCCATCTCGACACCGCTGAGCGTTCCGGCCAGCATCAGCTCATTGAAATCGCCCAGGTGGCCGATGCGGAATATTTTCCCCTTGAGCTTGCCCAGGCCGGTGCCCAGGGACATGTTGAAGCGCTCGAGAATCACCTGCCGCAGGGCATCGGCGTCGCAGCCGTCGGGCACCATGACCGCGGTGGTGGAGTTACAGTATTCGGCGGGGTCGAGACAGACATTCTCCAGGCCCCAGGCGGCAACGGCCTGTCTTGTCGCTTCGGCCAGTCGGCTGTGGCGGGCAATCACGTTTTTCAGCCCTTCTTCCAGCAGCAGGTCCAGCGCCACATCCAGTCCATATAAAAGGTTGGTGGCGGGCGTGTAGGGGAAATAGCCATTTCTGTTGTTGCTGAGCATGGCATCCCAGCGCCAGTAGGAGTGGGCGCTGGCGGATGCCTCCGCCGCCTGCAGCGCCTTGGCGCTGACCGCGTTGAACGCCAGTCCCGGGGGCAGCATCAGCCCCTTCTGCGAGGCGCTGACTGTGATATCCACCTGCCAGTCATCGTGGCGGAATTCCGAACAGGCCAGGGAGGACACCGCGTCCACCATAAAAAGCGCCGGGTGACCCGCATTGTCGATGGCCTGGCGCAGCAGCGGGATCCGGCTGGTGACACCGGTAGAGGTCTCCGTGTGCACGGCCAGCACGGCCTTGATCCGGTGCCCGGTATCTTCCTTAAGCGCCGCTTCCACGCGCTCGGGATCGACGCCATGGCGCCAGTCGCCCTCCAGCCACTGTACATCCAGGCCGAGCTTGTCGGCGACATTCTTCCACAGCGTGGCGAAATGCCCGGTCTCGCAGGCCAGCACCCGGTCGCCGGGCGAGAGCGCGTTCAACAGGGCGCATTCCCAGCCCCCGGTGCCGGAAGCGGGATAGATAAACACCGGGCTGGCAGTGGCAAATACTTTGGCGAGTTTCTCCAGCAGGGGCAAGGTGAGTGCGGGGAATTCCGGCCCGCGATGATCGATGACCGGTTGCGCCATGGCCCGCAGCACCCTGTCCGGGACGTTGGACGGGCCGGGGATCTGCAGGAAATGTCGGCCGCTGTGAAATTTTGCCGATTCGTTCATAGCGAGCGGGTTGACCTCTTTTTCTATTATTTGTTTTTATTATCTGCGCCCGAGCATAAACGGTTTCGCCGATTCGGGCCACCGCCTGATTTCCCGCATGATTGGTGCTACAGAGGACACCGATAATGTCAGCATCCCCGGCGTTTCCACGCCTGGCTATAATTGCAGAGTATAGCGTGTGGAAAACAGCAGACGATTGAGCTCTCCGTCCTGACCGTTGAGCAACTGCCTGTGCCCATGCAGGTACTCAAAGCCCACCGTCAGTGCCGGGACCGGACTCCAGAAAAGATTCACCTGGGCCGAGCGCGCCCGCGCGGTCATCGCCTCGTTGGCGCTGCCGGGAAGATTTGTCCGTGACAGACCCAGCGACAGCGTGGAGCGCCACCGCGCAGACCAGTAGTGTTGATAAGCGGCCTGGGCGCTGAATACCGGGTGCGGGTCCAACTCGCTGAACTCCCGGTTCACGCTGGCATCGGCATAGGCCCCGGACGTGAAGAAGCGGCCGAGGCCATTGCCGTAATTGGCTATGAAACGCAGATTGTCCACTGCTCCAAAATTCAGTCGACCGGACACGCCGATCCCGCCGCTCCATTTATCGAGGCGCTGACCGTCCTGTTGCCAGCGCAGGGAGCGCACAAGGCTGGCCACGGAGAATTCACCCCAGTCGGCGCGCCTGGTCAGGCGTGCGGCCACATGGGGGATCTGGTCTTTGTCATAGGGGCGTATGCGGGCCGAGTCCGGATCACTGATGTAACTGTCCGGTTCTTCCAGCGCCACCGCCAGATCCAGGGAGTCGTCAAGGAGGCTTTGCGTCCAGCGCAACTGCACCCGCTTCAGGCTGACCTCGCCCGGGCCGGTACCGCTGTCGATATCCGGCAGGGCGGAGCTGTTGATAAAGGTGGTGTAGGAGCGCCCGGCAAGGAGTGGTCCCAGGCTGACATAGGCATGGCGCAGGCGAAACGTGTAGCGGTCCGGCTCCTCTGCCAGGTCGTATTCAACATAGACATCGAGGTTCCGGCCCGGATGCAGAGCGCGAAGCCACAGGCGACTGTCGCGGGAGTTGAAGCGGAACTGGTTCTGACTGATGTCCTGGGGGCTTACGGGTATTTGTGAGAAAGACAGTTTGTCGCGACCGGATTGCGCGGCGGTGAAGAAGACATCGCCGACACTGGCGTGAGTCTCCAGGCGGCCACCGATGCCGAACGAGGTGTCAGTACCGGCAAAGCGTACTGTGCCGGGTACCGCTCCTGGTAGCAGCCCGGAACCGGATTGTGCCTCATAGTCTCCTTCCGCTGCGAGGATCGCCTGGCTGAGCAGCAGGCCCAGGCTTGCTGACTTGAGCCACCTGATCATGTCAACGGTCCCGATAGAGGCTGTGACAGGCCGCGCAGGTTTCCTGCAGGCCGGTGATGGCCTCCGTGAGACTCCGTGAAGAACCTTCTGCGCTGGCGAGGACCACATTGTCACTGGCATCCTGCAGGCGTCCGCTCAGGGCCAGAAAACGTTGCCGGTTGGCTGTGCTCAGGTCCAGTGTGGCTGCCAGGTCAGTCAGCTCGGCGGCATACTCGGACAGTGTATCGGCATTGGCCGCGATCTCATTGGTCGTTCGTTGGCGCGCCTCATCCAACTCGGGCAGGGTACGGTTCTGGTCGTGGGCGAGAACTTCGATACGCCGGTAAAGGCCATCGATGCGTTGCGCCATGAGTGCATGCAGAGCCTCATCGCGTAGCGACCGGTCGGCGGGCACAGCCGTTCTGTCTACTTGCGTGCAGGCGCCCAGGAACATGCTAAGGAAAAAGAGGGCGCCGAATAAAAAATATTTCATGGTGTATACGGTGACTCTACTGCTCCACTGGCGATGTTTCTCGATCCGGTGCAGTGCCAGTCGATGCAGGGAAGGGGGCAGCAATACCACGGGCTATGGCGGTTTTCAAGGAGTGCAATCAAAGCAGGCTCTGTGGAGCTGGCTACAGGGGGACACTGATAAGTTAGCGATTTATATGCATGCGAAAATTTGAATTAACAAAATCAACGAGTTAAATGTGCGATTTTGTGGCTGTCTATGTTCGGGCTGTCTATGTTCGGGCACGGCGTACGGAATCTGGGGCACACGATCAGCGGCCCCGATACAACTCATGGCAGGCAGCGCAGCTCTGTTGCAGCCTCTCCAGAGCCGGCTCCAGTTCGGCATCGGCATCAGCGGCCACCAGGGCCAGATCCTCGCTGGCACTGCGCAGCTCGAGGGCCAGGGCCTGAAACTGGTCCTGCTCCGAAGGACTCAGGCCGAGGGCAGCGCCAGTCCGGTCGAGCAGCGTAACCGAGGCGGCCAGTTCCCGCGCGGCGCTCGCGACCTCGTCGGACGCCCGCCGCTGTGCCTGCTCCAGTTCCACCGGGGAACGATTCTGGTCATAGGTGAGAATGTCGATGCGCCGCTGCAGGGTGTCGATCCTCTCGACCATCAGCGCGTGCAGGCCTTCATCCCGGGGCGCGGTGACAGTCTGCTCGCCAGTCTGGCTGCAGGCGAACAGGGTCAGCGCCAGCATAATCGCCGACGCCACTCGAGGTACGGTTCCCCATTCTATCCAACACGTGTTCCTGCTCATGCTGACAATACTAGCACGCCGGGGAGGGCGGATTTTGATGCGGCGCAAGCAAAACGGACCCCGCCTGGTCCGCTGCATCGCTGAACGATGCGTGCGGAGTGTAACGACGAATTATGGACACCCGAATTATGGACACCCACATAGTCATCAATCGAAAACAGCAGATAGGATGTTCATCTTATGGATGTCCACTTTCCATCACTTTCCAGCTCACGTTCCAGCCCTGTTTGATTGAATGGGCGGTCACGCCAGTCGGTTGCGGCTCGGCATTGGCAGGCCGATCGGCTTAAGGATCATACCATCTCCCTGATTCTGGCATTCATCCAGGGTGGCTTGCGCTCGCGTGGTCCTCGTTCTATGCTCCCTCGGGAATCACTCGCTACAGGGGGAGACACGGAAAATGAACAAACGCCTTGGCGCACTCTCGATCGCCGCGCTGCTCGTGCTGATGCTCGTGTTAATGAATAGGGCGGCCGCCCAGAACGGGGCCTTCGCGCCGCCCCGCACCGAATGGGACCAGCCCGACCTGCGGGGTGTGTGGAATTTCGCCACCAATATCCCGCTGGAGCGACCCGCGGCCTTCGCCGATCGTGCCCGGCTCACCGATGACGAGATAGCTGCGTTGGCGGCACAGACCGAGCGCGGCTTGCAGGCGCTGAACGATGCCGGCGCCAACGGCTACAACACGTTCTGGCTGGAGATGGGCAGCGGCCTGGACAATCGCACCTCCCTCCTCATCTATCCAGAGGACGGCCGCCTGCCGGCGGCGCAGGAAGGCGTGTCACGGGTCAGTGGCGGCCTCGGCGACGATGTCCAGGGCGAGCGGCCGGTGCGCTTCATCGTCGGCGGCATCGGCAAGGACGGCCCGGAGGACCGTGGCCTGTCCGAGCGCTGCCTGGTGGGCTTCAACTCCGGCCCGCCGTTCACGCCCAACCTGTATAACAATAACATCCAGATATTCCAGAACCGCGATCACGCCGTGATCCTCACCGAGATGGTGCACGACGCGCGCATCGTGCCCCTGGACGGCCGCCCGTACGTGGATGGGGCGATCAGGCAGTGGTCCGGTGATTCCCGCGGCTATTTCGACGGCGACACCCTGGTGGTGGAGACGCGCAACTTCTCCGACCTCACCAAGAGCTTCGGTTCCCTGGGCAACTCCGCCGAAAAAGTGCTGGTGGAACGCTTCACCCGCAGCGGCCCCAATGTCATGGAATACGAGTTCACCGTCACCGACCCCGCCACCTTCACCGATCACTTCACCGCCATGATCACGATGTCCAGGGTGGACGGGCAAATGTACGAATACGCCTGCCACGAAGGCAACTACGCCATGCTCAACACCCTGCGCGCGGCACGCATGCAGGAAAACGGCGAACTGGAAGAGTAACCAGGCTTCTGAAAAAGGGGGCGGAGGAGTTTTTTTCCTCCGTCCCCTTTTTTATTCTTCTTGCTGCAGGATTTCCGTTATCCCCTCACGAATACGCCGCGTAGAGATACTCACCTCAACAAGGAACATGA
>JBBDSI010000371.1:5302-15565 GCA_040905005.1 Pseudohongiellaceae bacterium | reverse complement strand
GGCGGATCCCGCTATCTGGAGACAGGTAGCGGGATTTTTACGTTCAGGACACGCGTTTAAGGCGAGACGTTTCAGGAGAGACGTTTCAGGGCAGCATTTTCAGGACAGGCTCCTAGCCCGCGCCCAGATAGCTGCGCAGGCGCGGGGGATACTGGCGCTTCCGTAGCAATTGCTGCAGGTGCCACTTCTCTTCTTCACTGACCTGACGCAAATAATGCACCTCTCCCGCACTCAACACCGCCACGGGCACACCGCCCCGGTAGAGGACGCGGTTCTTCATCAGCCGCGGCAGCCGCTGGTTCGGCAGCACCAGGTTGAAGAGATTGAGTGGATCGCAGGCGGACAGGCAATAGTAGGGTGCGCCGTCGTCCTGCTCCCGCCGGTCGCGCTTGCAGCGACGCAGCTCGTCCACGGTTTCCGGATAGGCGAACTGCTCGCCGCCGACGCCGGCGACGAAGCGACCACCGCGCAGCTTGCCGCGCAGCTCCAGCCGACGCAGGAAGGCCAGTAGCACTCGCCAGGGTGGAGCGAATGCCTCGCGCTCCACGAGTGCCCGGAACAGCACGCCCCAACGCTGCAGATAGACGGCGACCAGGCGTTCGAGTTGTTCTTCGTCCAGCACATCCCAGGCACGCGCCTTGCCCTCCGGCGCGGCCATTGGCGGCTGTGCATCCAGCAGACTCCAGCGACCGGCATCGGCCACACCGAACATGACGCGGCGCGTCCTGCGCCGGCCACTGCCCGGCTTCCTGTTATTGGGAGTAAGCAGGGCACGCAGTCCGGTGAAGCTGTCACTGCTGACACGGCCGCTGCTGACCAGTTCCGCCAGGCCTTCCTCGATCTGGGCGCGCAACAGGCCGCTGCGGCTCTGGATCTGATCGAAGAAGCTGGCGCCGTGTTCGTGCAGATCGGCCTCGATGCGACTGGCCACAGCGCCACAATCGGGGCGCTCGGCTTCGCTGTACTGCGCCCCGGCCAGCGCGCGCCACAGGTCCAGGTTCTGTCTGGCGGCGATGGTGATCGGCGTGTTCCGCACCGGCCCGGCATGCCGCCGGCGCGCGAGGTTTCGGGGAGAAGGCTGCGGCAGACCGTAGCGACCCCAGACGACGCGGCCGCTGATGCACAGCACATCGAGCCAGTTCGGATCGTAGCCGGGGATGCGTGCCGGGTAGAGATCGGCCTCCCAACTGCCGGCGGGGGCAGCGACGCCGTCCAGCAGATTGAGCGTATTCTGCAGCCGCGTCTGCCCGTCCAGGGCGGGACCGTTCGCTTCGTTTCCTCCGTACTTTCCTTGCTCTCCACGCTCTCCGCGCTCTCCGTTGTTTGCCGCCGCTGCGGCCGCCGGCAGGAGCTGATGCCGCTGGAACAGGAATTCCGTGAACACCTCCAGCGAGACCGGCTGGATCGCCTTGCGATGACTGTCGATGGTGTAGCGGTGGATGCGTTGCAACAGGCGTCGCTCGCACCACTCCACGGTGTCGGGAGTAGCCGCCTGGCGCGCGGCCGGGGTGAAGCGGCCCTGAAAGGCGAAGCCTTCGACTTCGAGCGCCACCAGGGCCGCGTTCACCGTATCCGTATCGAGTCCCGAGTCCTGCGCCAGTTGCACCGCAGTCACCGGACCCAGGCCCTCCAGGCGGCCACGGACCAGTTCACGGGCCGCCTCTGCGGGCGTCCATTCCCGTGCCAGCAGGTTCGCGGGCAGCGCATCCGGGATAACGAGGGCCGGGTTCAATGCCTTGAAACAGCCGCTGCGTTCGCTGGCGATCCACAGGGACTGCCCACCCAGTTCGGTTTGCAGGATGCGCTTACTGGCGATCAGTGGCGCGGAGAAGCGCGCACATTCATGGCGCGCGTACTCGGCGTCCGTCATGCAGACCAGGCTGAAGAGGGCGTCATGCAACTCTTCCGCATCACGGAATTGTGGCCAGGCCTCACTCTTTACGCGCTCGATCGCCTCAAAGTCGAGCTCCGAATAATCTCGCGTCTCGGCCGGATCAGCCCAACTGCGGTGGCGTATGGCGTTGGTGCGTCTCTCCTCGAACGGCGCGTCGTCGAGAAAGGCATAGGGCCGTGCGTTGATGATCTCCTGGGCGAAGGGAGAGGGCTCGCGCAGATCCATCGCCACCAGCGTCAGACGGTCGTTCTCGATGTCGCCGATCAGTGATTCCAGTTCGGCGATATCCATGGCCTCGGTCAGGCAGTCCGCTACCGTCTGATTGACCAGTGGATGATCCGGGATCTCGCGCTTGCCCGTGATGTTTTCCTGGCAGGCAATCTGGTCCGGGAACACCTGAGCCACCAGGTCTTCCGCATCCATGCGCTGGAACTGCGGCGGCACCCGCTTGCCGTTGCGATTGCGCTGTATCGCCAGCGATCGGGTGGCGTTCCAGCGCCAGCGCACCTCGAACATGGGCGCATCCAGCATGGCCTGGATCAGCACCTCACGCACGGTGGCACTGTTCAGATAGCGGAACACCTCGTCCAGCGCGAAGCTGTGCACCGAGCCGAGGGAGATGACGATGCTGTCCTCGTTGGCCGCCGCCTGTAACTCGAAATTGAAGGTGCGGCAGAAGCGCTTGCGCAGAGCCAGACCCCAGGCGCGGTTGAGGCGGCTGCCAAAGGGCGAATGGATGACCACGTGCATATCGCCGACCTCGTCGAAGAAACGCTCCATCACCAGCGTCTCGCGAGTGGGCATCACGCCCAGCGCCCGCATGCCCGCCTGCAGGTACTCCACCAGTTGCGTCGCCGCGCTGCGCGGCAGCCCGGCCTCGTCGCAGAGCCATTGCGTCGCGGCATTGGCGGAATCTTCGATGAGCAGTTCCGCGATGGTCGCGCGCAGGCGCGAGACCGACTGCGACAACTCCTGTGTGCGACCTGGCCCTTCACCAAACCAGAAAGGAATGGTTGGCTGCATGCCGTCCGCATCACGGACCCTGACCTTGAGTCCGTCAATGCGCAGCAATTGCCAGGCGTGGGTGCCGAGAGTAAACACGTCGCCCGGCAACGCCTCCAGCGCGAAGTCTTCGTTCAGGGTCCCGACTACCGTGTCTTCCGGGTCCAGCACTACCTGGTAGTCAAACATGTCCGGGATGGCGCCGCCGTTAGTCAGGGCGGTGAGGTTGGCGCCGCGGCGGGCACGAATACGGTTGTTGATGGCATCGAGGTGCAGCAGCGTGCCACGTCGCCCCCTTCGCGTCGAATAGCCCTCCGCCAGCATGCTGACGATGGCGTCGAACTCGGTGCGGGACAGGTCACGATAGGACCAGGCATTGGTGAACAGCTCGTACAGCGAATCCAGGTTCCAGCCATCGCTCTCCCCATCGCTCTTCCCATCACTCTCCCCATCACTCTCCGCGTCCGCGCCGGACAACGGCGAGGAGACTTCCGCCACGATCTGCTGCGCCAGGATGTCCGCCGGTTTCTCGGGCATGATGATGCGATCGAGCTCGCCACTGCGGATGCTGTGGATCAGCGCCGCCGCCTCCACCAGGTCGTCGCGGGTGAGCGGGAAGAGAATCCCCTTGGGCGTACCATTGACGGAGTGGCCGCTGCGTCCGACCCGTTGCAGAAAAGTGGCGATACGCTTGGGCGAGGAGAACTGCACCACCAGGTCCACCGAGCCGATATCGATACCGAGTTCCATGGAGGCCGTCGCCACCAGCACCCGCAGCTTGCCGGCCTTGAGCTTCTGTTCCGCCGCATGCCGATGATCCTTGCTCATGCTGCCGTGGTGGGCGCATACCGCCTCGGCGCCGAGGCGTTCGGCCAGCGCCAGGGCGAGGCGTTCCGACAGGCGTCGCGTATTGACGAACACCAGCGTGGTCTCGTGTTCCTGCACCAGCGCCACCAGGCGCTCGTAGAGCTCCTCCCAGACTTCGTTGCTCATCAGCGCGCTCAGGGGCGAAGCGGGGACTTCGACGCGGATGTCCAGGCGCCGCTGAAAACCGGCATCGACGATCTCGCAGTCCACTTCTCCGTCCTGGCAGTGGCGCCGCCCCACCAGGTAGCGCGCCACCAGATCGATGGGCTTCTGGGTGGCGGACAGACCGATGCGCTGCAGGTGCTGGCCGCTGTGGCGCCGGATCAGTTGTTCCAGCCGCTCGATGGACAGCGCCAGGTGGGCGCCGCGCTTGTCTCCTAAAAGCGCATGTATCTCGTCGACGATCAGCGTGGAGACCGTGGCCAGCATGTTGCGGCCGCTGGCGCTGGACAGCAGCAGATACAGGGACTCCGGCGTGGTGACCAGGATATGGGGCGGGCGCCGCGCCATCTTCTGGCGCTCGCTGGCCGGGGTGTCGCCGGTGCGTACCGCCACACGGATGTCCACCGGCGGCTGCCCGGCCAGGTGCAGGTGCTCGGCGATGCCATCCAGGGGCACTTCCAGGTTGCGGTGAATGTCGTTACTGAGCGCCTTCAGCGGCGACACATAGAGGATCTGCACGCCATCCTCGAGCCAGCCCTGCTGCCCCTTGTGCACGAGCTGGTCGATGGCGGCGTAAAAGGCGGCCAGGGTCTTGCCGCTGCCGGTGGGTGCGGAAATCAGCGTGTGCCGGCCCGCCTGAATCGCGGGCCAGGCCCGGGCCTGGGCGGGCGTGGGCGCACCGAAGCGGCTGTTGAACCAGTTGCGGCAGGCGGGATGAAAGGCGGACAGGGCCATGACCAGTCGGACAATAATACTGTAAGGACGTACAGGTTATGGGAGCTACCGGGGATATGCAAGTCTAGGCCAGATACCCGGGACTTGCTTGCACCGCCTCTCCCGGGAGCTAAATGCTGGCACAATTTCCCGGTTGTGGCTCAGTTTGAAATACAAATCTGTGCCTCGAGTCCAGTGTCCTTTTCAAACTGAGCCACTACCAATTTCCCCCGTTGATTGACAAGCCGGCGGCCGCTGGCTACTTTTACCTGGATACCTCACGGATGCAGCAGCTACCATGGAAACACCCGCCAAGCCCGATCTCGCGACCCGCTTCAGCAACCGCCTCAGGGCGTTCTGGCGCGATAACCGCCAGTTCTTCGCCCTGCTCCTGTGTATCGTCTTTTTCAAGAGCGCCATCGCCGACCTCAGCTCCATCTCCGGCGCCTCCATGCAGCCCACCCTGCTCGACGGCGACAAGGTCTGGGTGAACAAGCTGGCCTATAACGTGAAGATCCCGTTCACCGAGATCTCCCTGGCCGAGGTGGCCGACCCCGAGCGTGGCGACGTCATCATCATCGACTCCAGGCGCGCCGGCAAGCGCCTGGTCAAGCGCATCGTCGGCCTGCCGGGTGACACCATCTACATGCAGAACAACACCCTGGTCATCAACGGCGAGGCCGCCAACTACGAGATACTGCAGCGCGAGGATGGCGCCATCATCGTGCTGGAAGAGTTTCCGGAAGGCACACACCAGGCCCAGGTCGCCAGCGAGTTCGTCAATCGCTCCACCCGCTCCTACGGCCCCAGCATCGTGCCCGATGACCAGTACTTCGTGCTGGGCGACAACCGCGACAACAGTGCCGACAGTCGCGTCTACAGCTTCATCCCCCGCAGCGAGATCATCGGCCGCTCCAGCGCGGTGGTGTTTTCCCTGGACAGCCACAACCATTACCTGCCCCGCGGCGAGCGCTTCCTGGCCGATATCGAGTAAACCCGGCGTGCAAGTTTCGCGCGCGCCGGCGGGTCATCTTCAGGAACGCGGCATGGGGCCGCGCCTTCTCTATTTAATAAAGGAAGAACTATGCAAACCTGCAAGAAACTGATGGGCAGTGTGTTGGCCGCCGGTCTGCTGGCCCTGGCCTTCGCCACGGCGGCGCCGTTGAGCCTGGCCCAGGACTTCGTCTGGGCGCCGGACTTCCCCGTGGGCAGCGAACTGCCGGCGCTGGAGGCCGTCGACCAGAACGGCGAGAGGCGAACCTTCGAGGATCTGGTGGGAGACAACGGGCTGCTGTTCATGCTCAACCGCTCGTTCGACTGGTGACCCTTCTGCACTGCTCAGTTCGTGCAACTGATAGAGATTGCAGACCAGTTCGAGACGCTTGGCATCAACATCGCCACCATGACCTACGATTCGGTCGAGACCCTGAAGGACGCGGAACTGGACCGGGGCGCCCCGTTTCCCCTGCTCCATGACGAGGACAGCGCCCACATCATCGGGCTCGGTATCCTCAATGATAGCGACTATGAGCCCGGCCAGCGCGCCTACGGCGTGCCCTATCCGGGCATCTTCCTGGTGAGCCCGGACGGCGTCATTCGCTACAAGTTCGCCGAGGAGAGCTACCGTGACCGCCCCGATTTCGCCAACGTGGTCGAAGCGGCCGCCGCCATGGCGCAGTGAGCTGGCCCGGACTCTTGTCCGAACTATGGACCCTGTCTGTAGAAGCATGTTCCAGCCTGGCTCCTGATCGGCCAAAGGAAAGCAGGAAGCCTCATGCTTCCTGTTTTTTTATGGCCTGCTACAATGCCGCCTGCCAGCGCCGGCGGGTCGCATGGGGGAATCCCCTCTTCGCCTGACGATCGAGATGCAACTCTTCGCCGCCGGTGAACGTCAAAGCCCCAGAAAAAGAAAAGTAACAACAATGGCTCTGGGTCCTGCCGCCGCGCGCGTTTGGGGCCGGGTCTTTAAAAAGTAGTCGAGACCATGCCCCCGTCAGCGCAACGTTTTACCCGGCTCTCTTTCCCCGCTCCCGCCCTGGCAGCCGCCGCCCTGATGGCCCTGACTGCCGCACCGCTGGTGGCCCAGCCGTCATTGACCACGCATGAGATCCCGCGGGTCAGCCAGGCGCCGGCGATCGATGGCGAGGTCGGCGCCGCCGAATGGGCGGCCGCCACCCGGGTCCCGGTGAACATCGAATTCGAGCCGGGCGATGGGGTGCGCGCCCCGGTGGCCGCCGAGGCGCTGGTGATGGAGGACGGCGAGGTATTGTACGTCGCCTTCCTGGCCGAGGACCCGGAGCCGGAGCGCATCCGCGCCTATTATCGCGACCGCGATTCCATCTGGGGCGACGACTGGATGGGCGTGGTGCTGGATACCTTCAACGACGAGCGCCGCGCCTACGAGTTCATCGTCAATCCCCTGGGCGTGCAGACCGACGCCATCTACGACGACATCAACGACAATGAGGACGACTCCTGGAACGCCATCTGGGAGAGTGCCGGGCGCATCACGGCCAGCGGCTACAGTGTGGAGATGGCCATTCCCCTGAAGCAACTGCGCTTTACGCCGGCCAGCGGCGAACAGGTCTGGGGCATCGATTTCATCCGTCACTACCCACGCGACCGCAACAACCGCATCGCCAGCGCGCCGCGGGACCGGGACATCTCCTGCTACCTGTGCCAGATCCACAAGGGCAGCGGCTTCGCCGATCTGGACAGTAGCCGCAACCTGGAGGTCATCCCCACCGTGACCGCCACCCGAGTGGAGACACGTGACCCCGGCGGCGCGTGGCAAAGTGACGACATCGACCCCGAGGCGGGCCTCGACGTGCGCTGGGGCATCACTCAGGACCTGTATCTCAACGCCACGATAAATCCCGACTTCTCCCAGGTGGAGGCGGACAGCGCCCAACTCGACGTCAACAACACCTTCAGCCTGTTCTTCCCCGAGCGCCGCACCTTCTTCCTGGACGGCGCCGATTATTTCGACACCGCCCAGAACCTGGTGCACACACGCAACATCGCCGACCCGGAATACGGGGCCAAGATCACCGGCAAGACCGGGGTGCACAACTTCGGCCTGCTCACAGCCCGTGACGAGGCCACCAGCTTCCTCATGCCAGGCAATCTGCGTTCGTCGGTGGCCTCGCTCGATGCGGAGAGTGACGTCAGTATCGGCCGCTACCGCATGGACCTGTTCAGCAACTCTTCCATCGGCGCCCTGGTGACGGACCGGCGCGGCGACGGCTACGAAAACACGGTCACCAGCCTCGATGCGGTATTGCGGCCCACCGACCAGGACACCATCACCCTGCAGACCATGCATTCGGCCAGCGAGTATCCCCTCGCGATCCAGACCCGCTTCGACCAGCAGTCGCGCCTCAGTGACACGTTCAATTTCCTGGAGTATCGCCACAACGACCGGCGCTGGGATGTGTGGATGGCCTATACCGACGTGGGTACCGACTTCCGCGCCGACCTGGGCTTCGTCAACCGGGTGGACTACAGCTATTTCGTCACCCGCGTGGGCCATACCTGGCGCCGGGACGGCGATGGCTTCCTCAGCCGTTTCCGCGTGGCACTGGACTACGACATCACCCATGACCAGGCCGGCTTCGAGCTGGAGGAGGAAGTCGAGGTATTCGTCGAGGCCAGTGGTCCCTGGCAGTCCGACCTCACCGGCCTGTTCGGCGGCAGCAAGACTTACTGGAACGGCCAGTATTTTGACGAGCAGTTCAACCAGCTCTTCCTTAATTTCTCCCCGACCCAGCGCCTGGAGCTGGGCTTCCAGTTGCGCCTGGAGGATGTCGTGGATTTCGCCAACACCCGGCTGGGCGAATCGCTGCGCTACGGCATGAGTGCCGATTATCAGTTCGGCCGGCACCTGCTGGCGGAGATCGAGGTGGTACAACAGGACTTTGACGTCGAGGGCGGCCGTCTGTTCAGCGCCCGCATCGTCGACACCGGGATCACCTATCAGTTCAACAACCGCAGCTTCCTGCGCCTGACCGCCCAGTACAGCGACAACGACCGCAATCCCGCGCTGTACCTGAACCCGGTGCAGCGCCGCAGCAAGGAACTGACCACCCAGTTGCTCTACAGCTACAAGGTCAATGCCGCCACCCGCTTCTTCATCGGTTACTCCGACGGCAGCTTGCAGAACGACAACTTCAACTCCCTGGAACGCACCAACCGCACCCTGTTCGCCAAGTTCAGCTACGCCTGGCTGCCCTGAGGCGGCGCTCTGCCACGCCGGCGAGGCACTAATTCCTCGCCGGCTTGCAAACCTTTCCCCGCGCCCCGCGAGACGAGACGATGGCGCAACTACAGTCCCTCCTGTTCTAGCCCGGGCTAGCCCCAGCTGCTTAGACCCTGCTGCTTCCCGGGCCCGGTATCAATCCATCGGCCATCTGGTAAAATCCCGATCTCGCCAGACTTACGCAGGGATTCTCCAGATCATGGGTCAACGCACCACGCTCTATCAGAAACATCTCGACGCCGGCGCCAAGTTGGTGGACTTCGCCGGCTGGGACATGCCCATCAATTACGGCTCGCAGATCAAGGAGCACGAACAGGTGCGCACGGCGGCCGGCGTGTTCGACGTCTCCCACATGACCGTGGTGGATATCAGCGGCGCCGATGCGGAGAAATACCTGCGCAATCTGCTCAGCAATGACGTGGCCAGGCTGGATAGCCCCGGCCGTGCCCTCTACAGCGCCATGCTCAACCACGACGGCGGCGTCATCGACGACCTGATCGTCTACCGCATGCAGGCCGGCTACCGGCTGGTCGTCAATTGCGCCACGCGCATGAAGGACCTGAAATGGATGGCCAACCAGTCCAGCGGTTTCAGTGTATTCATTGAGGAGAAGCCGCGCCTGGCGATCCTTGCCGTGCACGGGCCCGAGGCGATCGAGAAGGTGTGCCAGGTGCTTCCCGAGGATCAGGCCGAGGCCGTGGCGGCTCTCGGCAACTTCCAGGGCGTCGAGTTCGGCGACTGGTTCATCGCCCGCACCGGGTATACGGGGGAGAGGGGCGTCGAGCTGATGTTCCCGGACAACGAGGCTGAGGCGCTGTGGGACAAACTGCTCGCGGCCGGGGTGCAGCCGGTAGGGCTGGGGGCGCGTGATACCCTGCGCCTGGAGGCTGGCATGAATCTCTATGGCCAGGACATGGACGAACAGACCTCGCCACTGGCGGCGAACATGCCCCTCGCCATCGCCTGGGAGCCGGCGGACCGCGATTTCGTCGGCCGCGACGCCATCACCCTGCACAAGCGGGAACTGGACGCCGGCAGACTGCCCGTGCTGGTCGGACTGGTCCTGGAACAGCGTGGGGTGTTACGCGCCGGACAGAAGGTCGTCACGGACAAGGGTGAGGGCGTCATTACCAGTGGCACATTCTCTCCTACATTGAAGCATTCCATCGCATTAGCTAGAATCCCTGCTGGCAGCGAGACCTGCCAGGTCGACGTCCGTGGTAAACTGACTCCGGCCAGAATCGTCAAGCCGAACTTCGTTCGCTTCGGCAAGAAAGTGTTCGACTAGCCGTAGTGCTAGGGATAGTGCTGGGGATAGTGCTGGGGATAGTTCCGGAGATAGTTCCGGGGATGATCCTGAGAATAG
>JBBDSI010000371.1:0-5202 GCA_040905005.1 Pseudohongiellaceae bacterium | reverse complement strand
GCCTGAAAGACTCTCGCAGTGGCCTGTCTGTCTTTATCAGAGGGTCCCAAGTATCATCTTAACCAAGAGGAATAGCCCCAAACCGATGTCCAAGCCCTTGAAGTCATCGCCCGCACAATCCGCTACCGCCCAGAACGACGCCGCGCCGACGCTGGAAGCCCTGCGCCACGACGGCGAGTTCATCGACCGCCACATCGGCCCCAGTGGCGATGAGGTCGAGGCCATGCTGGCGGAACTGGGGCTGGATTCCCTCGAGGCGCTGGTCAATGAGACCGTACCCCGGGCTATCGCCCTGGAGGAGCCCCTCGCACTGGGCCCGCCGATGACGGAAGCGGCGGCGCTGACCCGGCTCAAGCGCATCGCCGGGCAGAATCAGCCAAGCCGCTCCTTCATCGGCCTGGGTTACTACGATACCGAGATACCACCCGTCATTCTGCGCAACGTGCTGGAGAATCCCGGCTGGTATACCGCCTACACCCCCTATCAGCCGGAGATCTCTCAGGGTCGCCTGGAATGCCTGCTCAACTTCCAGCAGATGGTCCTGGACCTGACCGCCATGGACCTGGCCAACGCATCCTTGCTCGATGAAGCGACCGCGGCCGCCGAGGCGATGGCGCTGGCCAAGCGGGTAAGCAAGAACAAGCAGGCCACTCGCTTCTTCGTCGACCGGCACTGCTTCCCGCAGACGATCGATGTCATCAAGACGCGCGCCGGCTCGTTCGGATTCGAGCTGGTCATCGACGATCCGGAGAATCTGCAACCCGAGGAGGTTTTTGGTGCGCTGTTCCAATACCCGGATCGCCATGGGCGCATCCGGGAGCTGGGCGGGCTGATCGACAGCCTGCACGCGCATAACGCGATCGCCGTGGTGGCCGCGGACCTGATGAGCCTGGCGCTACTGCAACCTCCGGGCGAGATGGGCGCCGACGTGGTGCTGGGTAGCACCCAGCGCTTCGGTGTCCCCATGGGCTACGGCGGGCCCCACGCCGCTTATTTCGCCACCCGCGATGACTACAAGCGGGCAGTGCCGGGTCGCATCATCGGCGTCTCCATCGACACCCGCGGCAAGCAGGCCTTCCGCATGGCGCTGCAGACCCGCGAACAACATATTCGCCGGGAGAAGGCCAACAGCAATATCTGTACCGCCCAGGTGCTGCTGGCCAACATCGCCGCCCTCTATGCCATGTACCATGGGCCGCAAGGCATTCGCCGCATCGCCGAGCGCATACACCGCTGTACACAAATACTCGCCATCGGCGCCGCGCGTGGCGGCCTGACGCCGCGCTGCGAGCATTATTTCGATACCCTGACCTTCGCCGTCGACGCCGAGCAGACGCGCGCCATCCGTGAACGCGCCCTGGCGGCAGGCATCAACCTGCGCTACGAGAATGAAGGTGAGCAGCACCTGGTCGGGATCAGCCTGGATGAATGCACGCGCGAGGAGGAGATCGAAACACTGTGGTCCGTTCTGCTCGGTGAAGCCGGCGCCACTATCGACCTGGCCGCCATCGATCAGGAGATCACCCGGGGAGAGACCGGCTCCGCCGTGCCGGACGGCCTGTCCCGACAGAGCGCCTACCTGCAGCATCCCAACTTCAGCAGCTATCACAGCGAGACGGAGATGATGCGCTACCTGAAGCGCCTGGAAAACAGGGACTTCTCCCTCACCCACGCCATGATTCCCCTCGGTTCCTGCACCATGAAGCTGAACGCGGCGGCCGAGATGATGCCCATAAGCTGGCCCGAATTCGCCAGGCCACACCCGTTTACGCCGGTTGAGCAGATGGCCGGTTACCAGCGGCTGATAGGCGACCTGGAAGACATGCTCGCCGAAATCACCGGTTTCGACGCCGTCAGCATGCAGCCGAACTCCGGTGCCCAGGGCGAGTACGCCGGCCTGCTGGCGATTCGTAAATACCTGGACAGCCAGGGTCAGAGCGAACGCCGCGTCTGCCTCATTCCCACCTCGGCCCACGGCACCAACCCGGCCAGTGCACAGATGATCGGCATGCAGGTCGTGCTCGTGGCCTGCGACGAGGACGGCAACATCGATGTGGAAGACCTGCGCGCAAAGGCGGACAAGCACGCCGATACACTGGCGGCGCTGATGATCACTTACCCATCCACCCATGGCGTCTACGAAGAGGGCGTGCGCGAGGTCTGTCAGATAGTGCATGACCAGGGCGGTCAGGTCTACATGGACGGCGCCAATCTCAATGCCCAGGTGGGCGTGGCCAAGCCGGCCGCGATCGGCGCCGATGTCTCCCACGTCAACCTGCACAAGACCTTCTGTATTCCCCACGGCGGCGGCGGCCCCGGCATGGGCCCCATCGGGGTAAAGTCACACCTGGCGCCGCACCTTGCCAACCACCCGCTGATCACGATCGACGGACCCAACCCGGGCAACAGCGCCGTTTCCGCGGCGCCCTGGGGCAGTTGCGGCATCCTGCCCATCTCCTGGATGTATATCACCATGATGGGGGCCAGCGGCCTGCTCAAGGCCACCCAGGTGGCTATCCTCGGCGCCAACTATATCGCCAGCCGGCTGGCGCCCCATTTCGAGGTGCTCTATAGCGGACGCAACGGCCGCGTTGCCCATGAGTGCATCATCGACATGCGACCGCTAAAACAGGCCTCGGGCATCACCGAGGAGGACGTGGCGAAGCGCCTGATGGACTTCGGTTTCCATGCGCCCACCATGTCCTTCCCGGTCGCCGGAACCCTGATGATCGAGCCGACGGAGAGCGAGTCGAAGGCGGAACTGGATCGCTTCATCGACGCGATGATCCACATCCGGCGCGAGATCGCGCAGGTGGAGGCGGGCGAGATGGATGCCGAGAACAACCCCCTCAGGCACGCCCCCCACACGCTGGCGGACATCCTCGACGAGGAGTGGGACCGACCCTACACCCGGGCCGAGGCGGCCTACCCCGGGGGCCAGACCCAGGGGGGCAAGGTCTGGCCGGCGGTGAACCGCATAGACAACGTGTACGGGGATCGCAACCTGCTCTGCGCCTGTCCCGCCATCGAGAACTACGCTGACTGAGTCTGCGCCCTGGAATGCACGTGTTATCAGAACAGGGAGTCCTGGAATTGTTGGACCAAAGTTAACGAGACGCCAGCCTCAGGCCTTGTCCGAGCGGTCGAGGTGGGAGTTGCGCATCCGGCGTAGCTGCTGCATCTGCTGCTGTACCTGATTCAGTCGTTCGTTCAGCTCTTTCTTGCTGGCGATGATCTCGTCATCGCCGGCCGCCTGGAACTGTTTATAGGAAGCAAACAACTGCGCCTTCTCTTCGCGCAGCTGTTCGGCCTTGTAGTGCTTGAAGCGACTCACCTGACGGCGCACGGCCAGGCCCGGCAGCAGGACGATGGAGATCGCGAGCACGAAGGGAAGCGCCAGCCAGACGCTGAACAGTAAACGAATAGCCTCCTGCTCCATAAAGACCCAGTCGACGCTGAACAGATAGACGGCAATCAGCAGGCCGACGGCGGCGACCAGCGTGGCGAAAAACCAAAGTGAGTTCCCCAATAGCTTGATGCCGCCCACGCCATCGGGGTCCTGCGGATCCAGGGTGTGCGGAAGCAGGGGCGCGAATTTCAGGTAGAGCACAACGACCCCGAAAATGGACCACAGGCCCATGCCGGCCGTGAACCCGGAGACGAAGTAAGTCAGGTAGATACTGATCAGTGGCCACAGTCCAACATGAAACGCCTTGGGCACCCCCAGCAGATGCGCCACAGTGACACTCATGACTGCGAAGATCAGGCCGGCGCGGAGATAGGCCCGGTCGCTGAGCCAGCCCTGGACAAGCTCGTCACTGAGTCGATTGTTGCCCAACAACCGGTCAATCAACCTGAAATTACCGCGGTGCACCTCGGTGGCAATGAAGAGAGCCAGGATCGCGGTGCTGATGATCGCTCCCAGAATCCAGGTTTCCTGTTCAAAAAACACGGACTTGTCCGGCAGGGCGAGGAAATTCAGCGCCGCGAAGAAGCCGCCGATACCCAGGGCGATGACGATCCTGACCCGCGTCGTCAGGGAGTGGCCCTGCCGGTAGGGGTCGAAGAAGGGATGGAAGCGGGTGATATCCTGAGTCATGGATGCGCTCTGCCTGGCGCTGGTCCGATCGGGTGCAGGGACGCCTCAGAGGCACTTCCGGCCCGCCGGATCCTGTGGATTGGCATTGTCTGATTCTACCTCTAATCCAGCGTATCGTCAGTGAACAAGATCTCCTTAAGCATTTTCCGCTCTGCTTTTAACTCCCTAAAGTTCCGACCTACTGACTATTTAGTAGAGTTTGGTGCAGGCAGCGGTGAATAAGGCCGAGAAAAAATCCTCAGAAAATAGCGTCTGATCGACGAGCTACCGAGGCACCTGTCGGGGTAACCGGAGGAAGCACGCCTCACCGGCCCCGGCTCGGTGGCCCTGCACGTGAGTCGTGGACTCGTTGCTGCGCAAGCGTCGGGCGCGGCGCGTGCCAAGCAGGGGCCGGCCCTGATAGATACAGGACTGCAGATAGGCATGATAGGCAGGATTGAATGGCGCGGCGATGAATGCGCGGTAACGGGCATGGGCGGCGTCGGCACGCATGAATGCCTCGTAGGCGCGGTGCGGCGTCAGAAAGTGGGCACCGAGGCCGAGGGCGTTGGCGCAGTAACTGGTCCAGGGATGCCAGCCACACTCCGCGGAATAACTCTCACGCTGCTCGATCAGTTTCTGACAGTCCAGCACCAGCGCGTCCGTGGGTATCGCTGTCAGCCTGAATCGGTCTCGCCAGACGCGGATGCGACGGCGGAAGCGGAGCGCGAAATAGTCCGAATAGCTGTCGTTGAGGGAACGCAACAACTCAGCCACAGCGGTCGGCGTCGATGCCGTGAGCAGCAGCAGGATACGATCGGCCTGCAGGCTGTAGGCATGCAGCGACACCCCGTAAGGGCGCAGGCGGTTAACCAGGCGCAGCTGGTAGAAGCGGTAGCAGGCAGTATCAAAGAATCCGGGTGAGCAGGTCTGGCCAAGCTGACAGACGACATGGGCCTGGCCGACGCGACAGAGCGTCTCGTGGGTCATTGTTTTACTCCCTTGCAGGTCACATGGTGGCTGTCAGTTGCATCGGTCAGTTGCATCGGTCAGTTGCATCGGTCAGTTGCATCGAGAGTAAGAAGCTGATCAGCCGCCGCGATCACTTCCGCATCATGACTGAC
>JBBDSI010000370.1:0-15574 GCA_040905005.1 Pseudohongiellaceae bacterium | reverse complement strand
CCGAAGTCGATGACTTCGATGTTCTGACTCGAGAAGACGCCGCCGATGGTGCCGCCGCCAGCGCTGCCGACCCGGTAGGTGCTGGTCTGCCAGGGCACGGCCGCGGCATCGAGCAGGGCGCGGGTCCAGGCGATGAATTCGGAATTGGCGTTGTTGCCCTGACCATACAGTTTCAGGTTCACCCCGTAACCCAGCTTGGGCGCATTGCCGAGCTCCCAGGCGCCAGGGTTCCAGGGATTGACGCCCGGATTGACATCCACCGAGATGAAGCGGGTCCGGCGCAGGGCCTGGCGAAACACCGGTTCGCGGTAATAGGTGCCCATCTGTCTGTACAGTAGGCGCGACAGCAGCTCGGCGAAGTGTTCGGACTCGGCGCCGGTGTTGTTGCGATTACCCACTTCCTCGTTATCCACCAGGAACGCCATGGTGGTGCGCTGCGGCCGGTCCACCTCGGCGATGGCGCGCAGCGAGGCATAGGCCGCGAGGCGATCGTCCTGGCCGTAGGCGGCAATCAGCCCGCGATCGAGTCCCAGGTCACGCGGTTCCCCCGCCGGTACCAGCGAGAGCTCTGCCGAGACCAGGTCGGCCCGGGTCACAGCGTATTCGTCGCGCAGGTAGGTCAGCACCTGGTCGATAACATCGCCACTGCCGTCCAGCGCCGGCATGTGGGCGATCACCGGATCCAGGTCCTCCGGCTCGATGAACTCGCCCAGGGTCTGGGCGTTACGGCCGCGGTCCACGTGCGGCGACAGCTCGGGAATCATGAACACCGGCTCGTCGGGCTCCAGGCCGATGGAGACATCGACCCGGGTGCCGTCACGGCGATCGATGCGCCCCACCAGCGCCAGCGGCAGGTTGGTCCACTGGTGGTACTTGATGCCGCCATGGTAATTGGTCTGAAACAGCGCGAACTCGCTGTCTTCGTAGAGCGGCCTGCCCTTCAGCTCCAGCCGCGGCGAATCGATGTGTGAGCCGATGACGTGGAATCCCGCGCTCAGCGGCTCCTCGCCGATCACCAGCAGACTGATGGTGCGGTCGCGGTTCACTTCGTAGACGCGGGTACCCGGCGTCAGTTCCGTGCCCGTAGTCAACGCGCTGAAGCCGTTGGCCTCGGCGAAGGCGATCGCCTCGGTCACGAAGCTGAGCTCGGTGCGGGCCCGGTGCAGGAAGTCCTTGTAGTCCTCGGCGAAGGCGAAGATCCGCTCCCGTTCGGCGGGCGTCAGGCCGACCCAGGAGGAGCGACATTGCAGATTCTCGGCGCAGTCGGGATCGGTCTGGGCGCCGAGCGGCATAGCCAGTGCACACGCGATTACCAGGCCTGCAAGACGGACAACGGATACTCTCATCAGATTCACCTGCGGGTTTGTGTCAGTTTGGTTTTTCAGAGAACCCAGTCACGGGGCGGGATCAGGGATCAGGATATTTTTCGAGGCACTCACAGAAGGTGCCGGCATCGATATTGCCACCGGACAGGATCAGGGCCACGCATTCGCCCTGCACCGCCACTCGCCCCTGCAACAGGGCAGCCAGCGCCACGGCACCGCCGGGCTCCACCACCAGCTTGAGATGCTGGAAAGCATAGCTGATCGCCTGCATGACTTCAGCCTCGCTGACGGTAAGGAATTCGCTCACCAGCGCGTCGGTGATCGACCAGGTTAGCTCGCCGGGCGTGGTCGCCATCAGCGAGTCACACAGGGTGGGCGCCCTGCCCTCGATGCGCACGCGCTCACCGGCGGCGCGGGAACGACAATGGTCATCGAAATTCTCCGGTTCCACACCGTAGATCTTCAGCGCCGGATGCAGGCTGTGGGCGGCGACGGCCACGCCCGACAGCAAGCCGCCACCGCCGACCGGGCTCAACAGGTGTTCGGGTGAGGCGCCGGCGTCGGCGATCTGCTGCATCAGCTCCAGGCCACAGGTGCCCTGGCCGGCGATGATATCAATGTCGTCGAAGGCGGGCACCAGCGTCGCGCCGGTCTGCCGGGCGATATCGGCGGCGATGTCTTCCCGGGACTCGTTGTGTCGATCGTACAGGCGGATCTCGGCGCCCAGTCGGCGCGTGTTCTCCAGCTTGATGCGCGGTGCATCGGTAGGCATGACGATGGTGGCCTGCATGCCCAGGAGCTGGGCCGCATAGGCGATACCCTGGGCGTGGTTGCCCGAGGAGAAGGCCACGACCCCCCGCTCGCGCTGTTCACCATCCAGCTGGCTGAGGCGGTTGTAAGCGCCGCGAAACTTGAAGGCGCCGATGTGCTGCAGCGACTCGGCCTTGACGAAAACGCGCGCACCGACCCTGTCGTCCAGGCGGGAGTAGTTGAGCAGAGGGGTTCTGACGGCGACGCCCTCCAGGCGTTCGGCCGCCTGCTCGATTTCGTTCAGGGTCACCGCGAGGGTGTCACTCATGCCTTGTCTCTCTTATGCTTTGTCTCTCTCATGTTTTGTCCTCATGCTTTGCCTCGCTCATGCCTTGTCCGCCTTGCGATTGCGCTGCAGGCGCCGCTTGCGCGCGATCTGTTGCGGGGTCAGGTCTTCCTCATTCTTCACGAATGGGTTCTTGTCACTGCGAAACTCGATGCGCAGAGGGGTTCCTTCGAGCTTGAGCATACTGCGAAAGCTCTTCTCCAGGTAGCGGGCGTAGGACCCCGGTAGCTTGTCGGTCTGCTTGCCGTGAATAATGATGGTTGGAGGACTCTTGCCACCGGCATGGGCATAGCGCAGCTTGATCCGGCGACCGTTGACCACCGGCGGCGGGTGCTCGCTCACCGCGACCTGCAACAGCTCTGTTACCTTGTGGGTGGTGAGTTCGCGCCGCGCCGACTCCCAGGCCCTGTGAATGGAGTCGTAGAGATCGCCCACGCCGGTACCGTGCAGCGCGGAGATGAAATGGATCTTGGCGAAATCGACGAAGGTGAAGCGGCGGCGGATCTCGGTGCGCACGTAGTCGCGCTCGCCCGACTCCATGCCGTCCCACTTGTTCAGGGCGATCACCAGTGCGCGGCCGGTCTCGATGATGTAACCCAGCAGATGCAGATCCTGCTCGACGATGCCGTCGCGGGCATCGACCACCAGGATGACCACATTGGCATCCTGGATCGCCTGCAGGGACTTGACCACGGAGAACTTCTCCACGGTCTCTTTGGTCTTGCCGCGGCGGCGAATGCCGGCGGTGTCGATCAACGTATAGCGCTGGCCGCGTCGCTCGAAGGGGATGTAGATGCTGTCCCTGGTGGTGCCGGGCTGGTCGAAGACCACGACGCGATCCTCGCCCAGCATGCGGTTGACCAGCGTCGACTTGCCCACATTCGGGCGTCCGGCCACGGCGATCTTGATACCGACTTCCTGCTCATTATCGGCGTCTGGCTCTAGCTCCTGCGGCCAGTCCGCCAGCACCGCCTCGAGCATCGACTGCACGCCCCGGCCCTGGCTCGCGGTGACGGGGAACACCCCCGGCGCGCCGAGGCTGGCGAAGTCCGCGGCGGCCTGATCCGGGTCGAGGCCATCCACCTTGTTCACCACCAGGAAGAAGCGCTTGTTGTGCTTGCGCAGGTACTCGAGGATGCGATTGTCATCGGGCGCCAGTCCGTCTCGGGCATCGACCAGCAGCAGGCAGATGCTGGCCTCGTCGATGGCCAATAGCGACTGGGCCGCCATGGCCTCGTCGATGCCTTCCTCGTAGCCGGTGATGCCGCCGGTATCGATGACGATGAAAGACTGGCCTTCGCAGGAACCCTCGCCGTAGCGGCGATCGCGGGTCAGCCCCGGGATATTGGCCACCAGGGCGTCACGGCTGCGGGTGAGCCGATTGAAGAGCGTGGACTTGCCGACGTTGGGACGACCAACGAGTGCGATGACGGGTCTCATGAGGTGTCCGTGTAGTTATAGGTGGGTCAAACGATCACTGACCGCACGCCATTTTTCATCAAGAGGAAAGCGCTAGTCGATTCTGTACGCTGAGCACCCGGAGGAAGCACGCGCTGTCCTGTCAGGTATTCATCTGGGCTAACAGGCCTCCGCAATAGGCCGATTATGAATTGCACGGCCCGGGAACGCAGGGGTCTTTATGATTCCTGCTGTAAGCTCAGTGCGACCAGGCGGCCGCCGTTGCCGTAGACGAATAGCCGGCCGGCGCGACTAACCAGGTTGGCGCGGATGCCGTCGTTGTCGATCCTGGTGCGCCCGACGATACGCCCGTCGATCTGCGACAGCAGATGCACATAGCCTTCGAAATCGGCCACCGCGACATAGTTGCCGATGGTCGTCGGCGCCGTGATCTGCCGATTTTGCAGATCCTCGTTCTGCCAGACTATGGCCTCGCTGTTGTCGCGCACGGCGATGATATGGCTCTGTGCGTTGCTGTAATAGATATTACCGAAGCCGAGGCTGAGGCCATGATAGCTCGATGCCTCCATGCCCCAGACGATGCGGCCGGAAGCCACGTCGAAGGCCATCAGATTACCCTGGTAGCTGGACGCCAGCACGCGGCCGCCGTCCAGTAACAGGTCACCGTCGACGTCGATGACGCGATCGATATCGTAGCGGCCCTCGGGCACGGCGACGCGCTCCTCCCAGTTCCAGATGCCGTCAACGGCGTTGACCGAGACCAGGGTGCCATTGCTGAAACCCGCTATTACCACGCCGGTGGTAGTGATCACCGGTCGGCTGGTTCCCCGCAGGGTAAGCGGCGACAGGGTCGTCTCGTAGATCCAGCGCTGTTCACCGCTGGCGGCCTCGAGCGCCACCAGCTTGTCATCGACCGTCTGCACCACCACGACGTCGCCGTTGCTCTGCGGCGCCGACAGCACCTCGCTGGACACCTGAGCCTGCCAGCGCACCTCGCCGTCCGCCTGATCGAGCACCACGACTTGCGCATTCCCGGTACCCAGCATGACCATGCCGTTGCGTGCACCGACGCCGCCGATAAGGCGGTCATCCAGACGCGTGCGCCAGACCACTTCACCGTCGGAGAGGCGCACTGCCACGACGGTGCCGTTCTCGCTGGCCGCATAGATGAAATCGCCATCCAGTGCCGGAGTCAGTTGGTTATAGATGTTGCCCTGACCATTGCCGACATTGACGCTCCAGTCCCGGCGCATGCTCACCTGGCGCGTGATCTCCTGCAACTCGGCAGGAGGATTGACCTCGTCGTCACCGAACCAGTTCAGCGGATTGAGATTGGCGCATCCACCGAGTAACAGCCCCAGCGCCGCAACGAGCAGCGCGCGCGTGCCGCGTAAAGAAGTTTGTCTGTAAGTGCCGGATGTCATCACAAGAAAGTTCAGCTGTCGTCCGCCAGACTGTTGAGTTTCATCTGCAGGTTACTACTGGCGGAACCGGCCTGCCGGGCGGCAGTATAGGCATCGCGGGCGTCGACGATGCGCCCCATGGCCAGGTAGATGTCGCCGCGCAGCTCGGCAAAGCCGGCCTCGAAGGACTGCGGGTCGACGCTGTTCACCAGTTGCAGCGCGGCCTCGGTCTCGCCCTGGGCCAGCAACACCCGACCCAGGCGCAGGGTGGCGGTGAGATGCAGTCCGATGTCTTCGTCGCTGAGCAGCCCCGTTTTGGGATTGTCCAGTATCCAGCGCAGAGCGGTCTCGGCGGCCTGCAGGTCGTCAAGTTCAACATGCTGCTGTGCCCCGAACAGGGCGCCGAAGCGTGCGTAGTCGGAATTCGGGTAGTCACTGCGCAGTTGTTCGGACAGCGCGATGATCTGCCGGCCATCCTGCTCGGTGACGCTGGCGTCGGCTGCGGGCAGGGCCAGGTTGAGGATCTGCTCATAGCTATCCGACGCCGCCTCGGCGGTGGCCGTCTGACTGTTCTGCCACAGCAGCCAGCCGGTGTAGCCGCCGACGAGCACGACGGCGGTAATCACCAGACGGCGACCATTCTCCTCCCACCAGGTCTTGAGGGCTTCGAGGGTTTCTTCTTCTGCGGCGTTCATTGCCACGGACTGACTCCTGAGAAAAATGATAAAAGAGTAGTTAAAAAGAGCGCAATGATACCCGTTTGTGCAACGTCTGGCACGGGGTCAGCGCGGCGTGGTGGTAATTGACAGCAGCTCGGCGACCCGAGCCGTGATCTCGGCTACCGGCAATTCGACGGTATCCGCCGCCTCATCCAGTGTCCGCAGCTTCACCCGCTCGACCTCGACGCCGGAGCCATCTTCCTGCTCCAGCACCAGCGCCAGGCGGGCGCCGGCATTGAAGGCGCGCTTGACCTGGCTGGCGTATTTGCCACCGCCGCAGTGGCTGACGATGCCCAGCCCGGGGTAGGCACGACGCAGTTCGGCGGCAAGCCTGAGTCCCTGGGCGGCGAGTCCGTCTCCCACCATGAGCACGTAGATATCGATGGGCTTGAGCGCTGCCGCCGGTATCCTGTCCAGGGTTTCCAGCATCAGCACCAGGCGTTCCACGCCGATGGCGAAGCCGGCCGCCAGGGTCGGTTTGCCCCCCAGTTGTGCCACCAGCCCGTCGTAACGGCCGCCGCCACAGACCGTGCCCTGGGCGCCCAGGGTGTCGGTGGTCCACTCATAGACACAGTAGTTGTAGTAGTCGAGCCCCCGTACCAGGCGCGGGTTTTGCCGATAGGCGATGCCGAGGGCGGTCAGTAATTCCTGCAGTTCCTCGTAGTGCCCCCGGCTCTCAGCGCTGACGAAATCCGCAAGCGCCGGCGCCCCCTCCAGCGCTTCCTGAACCTGGGGGTTCTTGCTGTCCAGCACGCGCATGGGGTTACTGTGCATGCGCTTGCGTGCGTCCTCGTCCAGCCGCTCCTCGCGTTCACTCAGGAAGGCTGTCAGCGCCGCGCCGTAGGCCTTGCGGTCCTCGGCGCTGCCGATATTGTTCAGTTCCAGGCGCAGGTGTTCGGCGATGCCCAGTTCCTGCCACAACTGCGCCGCCAGTTGCAGAATCTCCCCGTCGATGTCCGGGCCCGCCATGCCGAAGGCTTCCACGCCGAACTGATGGAACTGGCGATAGCGGCCCTTCTGTGGCCGTTCATGGCGAAACATCGGGCCGCAATACCACAGCCGCTGCTGCTGGTTGTAGAGCAGGCCGTGCTGGTCGGCGGCGCGCACGCAGCCGGCGGTGCCCTCAGGCCGCAGGCTCAGGTTGTCACCGTTGCGATCGTCGAAGCTGTACATCTCCTTCTCGACGATGTCGGTGACCTCGCCGATGGAGCGCTTGAAGAGCTGCGTCTGCTCGAGAATGGGAAAGCGGATCTCCTGGTAACCGAAGCGTTTTACCACCTGTCGAAACGTGCGTTCCAGATACTGCCAGGCTAGCGTCTGCTCCGGGAGAATGTCATTCATTCCCCTGATTGCTTGTAATTTGGCCATAGTTCCTTGCTGCTGCACTGATCCGGGGACCCGGATCAATCTGTGGCGATGATGTCCTTATCGGCGGCGCGCCGGGCGGCGACGCGCTGGCGAATCATGGCTTCGAGCTCGTCGACGAGGTTGTCATTCGTGACCTTGTGGTCAGGAACACCCTCCACGTAGGCGAGATTGGCTGGGCTGGCGCCGGTGAGGCCGATCTCGGCGGACTTCGCTTCGCCGGGCCCGTTGACGATGCAGCCGATGACGGCCACGTCGATGGGTGTCGTAATATCTTCAAGCCGGCTCTCCAGTTCGTTCACCACACCGATGACATCGAAGTTCTGGCGCGAGCAGCTGGGGCAGGCAACGAGGTTAACGCCCTTGTAGCGCAGGCCCAGGCTCTTGAGGATGTCGAAGCCGACCTTCACCTCCTCCACCGGGTCGGCGGCCAGGGAGATGCGTATGGTGTCGCCGATGCCATCCAGCAACAGCGCCCCGAGCCCGACCGCAGACTTGACGGTGCCGGAGCGCAGGCCGCCCGCCTCGGTGATGCCGAGATGGAAGGGGTTGTCGATCTGTCCGGCCAGCTTGCGGTAAGCCTCCAGGGTCATGAACACGTCGGAGGCCTTGAGGCTGATCTTGAAGTCGCGGAAGTCCAGCCGGTCCAGAATATCGATCTGGGTCAGCGCCGACTCCACCATCGCCTCGGCGTTGGGCTCGGCATACTTGCGCAGCAGGGCCTTGCCGAGGGAACCGGCATTGACGCCGATGCGAATGGGAATGCCCTTGTCGCGGGCGCTGTCCACCACCTGGCGGATGCGCGCCTCGCTGCCGATATTGCCCGGGTTGATGCGCAGGCAGTCGACGCCATTGTCGAGCACCGCCAGCGCGATGCGGTAATCGAAATGGATATCCGCCACCAGCGGCACCTGCGCCTGACTGCGGATGGCCTTGAAGGCCGCGGCTGCGTCCATGGTGGGTACGGACACGCGCACGATATCCACACCGGCGGTCTGCAGACGGGCGATCTGCGCCAGCGTCGCCGCCACGTCGGTGGTCTCGGTATTGGTCATGCTCTGCACCGAGATCGGCGCATCACCGCCCACCGGCACCGTACCGACCATGATCTGCCGCGTCTTGCGCCGCCTGATGGGGGATTCGCTTCTCATAGACTCACAATCCTACCGTGAGACGGGCCGAATTATCGATACGAATGTCGTCGCTGACGTCCACTTCGTCGCCGTTGAATTCCAGGCGCGCCAGCGGGGCATCGCCGAGCAGGACATTGAAGGGCCCGTCACCGGTGATCTCCAGCACATCGCCGGCGTGGCGCAGATCGCGATAGACCTGCTGCCGGTTGCTGTTGTTGACCTCCACCCAGCTCGCACCGGCGAAGCGGATGCGCAGCACGTCGTCGCCGCTGCCCTGCACCTCAATCAGGCGCTCGCCGCCCGCCGTCTCCTGCTCTGTGGCCGCCAGCGTCTGTTGTCCGTTCGCCGCAGGCGCCTGTTGTCCGTTCGCCGCAGGCGCCTGTTGCCTTTCCGCCGCAGGCGCCTGCGCAACTGCGACGGGCGCGGTCGCGACGGCCTCCAGACTGACCGGCTGTTGCGCAGTGGCCATCGGTCGTGCGCTGCGTGGCACTTCGGTGGTCACTTCGGCGGTGGCCGCTGGCGCGCTGTCGGCGTCGTCCGCAATGGCCTCGAGGATCGCGTCTACCGGCACCGACGGCGCCGGGTTGATCGGCGCCGGCTGCAGCGTGGCGGTATTGCGGGTCGCGGCCTGGCGACTGTCGCCGTCGACATTGCCGCCGGCCGCCGCCGGCGCCGGCCCGGATGGGACCGGCGCCTCGTCGCCCCATTGACTGACTATCCACAGGCCAGCGAAGACGCCGATGAACAGCACGACCGAGGCGATCACTAACGGCCGGTTGCGGTCGCGGCGCACTTCCTGCGCTGCATGCTGGCCCTGCGAGCCTTTGCGCTCCAACTGGTCGGCCTCGTAAGCCGCCAGCAGAGCGGCGCTGTCGAGGCCGAGAAGTTGCGCGTAGCTCTTGATATAGCCTTTGGCGAAGACCGCGCCCGGCAGCTTCTCGTAGCGGTCGGTTTCCAGCGCCTTCACATAGTGCATGGTGATGTGCAGGCGATCGGCCACATCCTTCTCGCTCAGGTCCTGCTCGCGCCGGGCCTGACGCAGGGTGGCGCCGACCGTCAGGGCCTGGTTGATCTCGGCTTGCTTTGTGTCTGAATCAGTTGGCATCAGTCAGTCTTTGGTAGAGGACATATTCCGGGGAATCCTGGTACAGCGTGGTGAGGATCAGGACAAAGTTGTCCACCAGCTCCTGATCGTGGCGCTGCTGACCGATCTGGATACCCGCCAATAGCGCACGCGGGGTATGCGGAACGCCATAAAAATCCACGGTCGTTATGTACTGCTGGAGACGGCGCCAGGCCGCGTCCCATTCGCCGCGGTCGGCACGGAGGATGGCGAGTTCCAGCGAGGACACGTAGAGATTGGTATTGAGTTGCAGCGCCCGGGTGAAGGCGCGCACGGCATCGTCTTCCTCGCCGATGCGCAAGGCCGCCCGTCCCAGGTTCTCGAAGGCGATGGCGCGGCCCGGATAGTTAACGTCCTGGGTAACCGGCTGCAGTTGCTCATAGGCCTCACGATAGCGTCCCTGGCCGAACAATAACACCGCGTAGTTGTTGCGGGCACGGGAGTTGTCGCGGTCCAGCGCGATGGCGCGGCGGAAGTTCTCCTCCGCCAGATCCAGATCCCCTTCGGTCTGCAGCACCAGCGCGATGACATTGTAGATGGCCGGATGCCGCTCGTTGATGCGCCTGGCGTTGTCGAGATGCCGACGCGCGCCCTGCATGTCGCCGGCATCGTAGTAGGCGATGGCGAGCTGGACATAATCCTGCACCGCCTGTTCCGCCGAGGCATCGACGTTGAAGCCCCCGGTGGTCGTGGTGACACAGCCACTGAGCAACAGCACGAGAGCGGACGCCAGCAGCGACAGCCGGTATCGATTCCAGGTAGCAGTCATCGTTGTAAGCTCGTGGTCAAGCATGATTGAACGCACTCTATAAACTGTCGGCCGCGACCGCCAGATTATCAGTACTTTCAAAGACTTTCCCAGCTTCCTCGCGGGCCTTCTGGCGATGCCGGGCGCTGCGCCGGGTGTGGTCGGCGACGGCGCCGACGAGCTGACCACAGGCGGCGCCAATGTCGTCGCCCCGGGTGGTGCGCACGGTGACGATGAAACCCGCCTCCTGCAGAATTTCGCGGAAATTACTGACTGCCGAGTTGCTGGGCCGGCGGTAATCACTGAGGCTGAACGGGTTGAAGGGGATCAGGTTGATCTTGCAGGGTAAATCCGCCAGCAGTTTGCCGAGATCCCGGGCATGCTGGCGGTGATCGTTGACGCCGGCGATCAGGGTGTACTCGATGACCGGTACCCGCTTGTCGGGCAGACTGGCCATGTACCCGCGCACGGCGCGCAGCAGCTCGGCGATGGGGTAGCGGCGATTGATCGGCATGATCTGGCTGCGCAGTTCGTCATTGGGTGCGTGCAGGGAGATGGCCAGGGAGGCGTCGGTGAAGTCCTTCATACGCTCGATCGCCGGCACGACACCGGAAGTACTCACCGTCACCCGGCGCTTGGACAGGCCATAGGCACAGTCGTCCATCATCAGGTTGACGGCGTCCATGACCGCATCGAAATTCAGCAGCGGCTCGCCCATGCCCATCATCACCACATTACTTACCGGTCGTTCCAGTGTTGAGTTGAAGCCGCCCAGCTTGTTGTTGGCCCACCATAGCTGGCCGATGATCTCGGCGACGCTCAGGTTGCTGTTGAAGCCCTGCTTGCCGGTAGCGCAGAAACTGCAGTCGAGGGAACAGCCAGCCTGAGAGGAGATGCACAAAGTGCCGCGCCCGGCTTCGGGAATGAACACCATCTCCACCCGACTGCCGCTGGCGACCTCGATCAGCCACTTGCGGCTGCCGTCGACGGAGTCGTATTCCTCGACGATGTCCGGCAGAGAGATGACGGTCTCCGCCCGCAGGCGCGCGCGCAGGCCCTTGCTGATATCGGTCATGGCATCGACATCGACAACGCCGCGCTGATGGATCCACTTCAGCACCTGATCGGCACGGAACGGCTTCTCACCCATGTCGCTGAACAGGGTGCGTAGCTTGCTCCGGGTCAGACCGGCCAGATTGGGCTTGCTAGAGTCCATCATGTGTCCTCCGAAGAGGCCTCAGGAACAAATTTCGTCGTCGTTGAAAAAATAGCCGACTTCACGCGCGGCAGAGGCGGTCGAGTCCGAGCCATGCACGGCATTAGCATCGATGGACTTGGCGAAGTCCGCCCGGATCGTGCCCGGCTCGGCGGCGGCCGGGTTAGTCGCACCCATCAGCTTGCGATTGAGGGCGACGGCGTCCTCTCCTTCCAGCACCTGTACCACGACCGGTCCCGAAGTCATGAATTCGATCAAGTCAGCATAAAACGGCCTGTCCTTGTGCTCGGCATAGAAACCGCCGGCGGACTCGTCGTCGAGTCTGAGCATCTTCGCCGCCACGACCTTCAGGCCGGCCTTCTCGAAGCGGCTGATGATCTCGCCAATGACATTCTTGGCTACCGCATCCGGCTTGATTATGGAAAGAGTACGTTCAATCGCCATCTTAACTCCCAGTATTCGGTTAACGCAAAAGCGCGCGCATTAGAGAAATGCCTGTATATTCACGGGCGCCAACGCAGGTGTAACACCAGTGTTTCAGCGTTCCATCGCGACGGTCCAGGATGCGTCGTCCGTGGCTTTCGCGCTGGTGCAGACTCCGGCGTACCTGACCGGTACGTCGCGCATTCTGACCGAGCGAAAGCCGCGGAGGGCGTGCCCCTGGGCAGCCACAGCAGGAGCACTGGTGCAACATCTGAGCTGGATTAGGAGCCTGCCATGCAGGCCGCGCGCATTATACGTGGATATGAGGCCGTTTTATACGCTTTCAAATCAGTAAAAACCCTGATTTATCAGGGATTAATCGGCCGCTTCCTCGATCCAGGCAGCCTGGATGGCTTCGAGGATTTTCTCGCCGCTGCGGTTGGGGTCATCGGCAAAATCCTCAAGCTCGCAGATCCAGGTGTGCAGCTTGGGGAAACTGACGTATTGCGGGTCTTCGTCGGGGTGTTCGTCGGCCAGGGCGATGGCGATCTCGTACACATCGGTCCATTTCATGGGCAGTCCTCAGTGCTCTTCCGAGACCATGTTAATCGTGTATTTGGGTATTTCAACCACCAGGTCCTCGTCCGTCACGAGGGCCTGGCAGCTCAGGCGGGACTCCGGTTCCAGGCCCCAGGCCTTGTCCAGGTAGTCCTCCTCGTTCTCCGAGGCCTCTCCCAGGGAATCGAAGCCCTCCCTGACGATGACATGGCAGGTCGTGCAGGCACAGGATTTCTCGCAGGCGTGTTCGATGGAGATCTTGTTCTTCAGGGCGTTATCGAGGATGCTGACCCCGCTCTCGGCCTCTATTTCCGCGCCTTCCGGGCAGATTTTCTCATGCGGTAGAAACTTGATTCTGGGCATGTCGGCTATCGAGTCCTCGTGCTGATACTACTGGGTGCGGCCTTGTCAGCCGTGGCCTTGTCCTTGTCGAGTGAGTCCTTGTCGATAGACTCCCCACGAAGCGCCCGGGCGATGTGCAGATCCATGCGCCGGGCGGCGAAATCGCCGCTGACCCGGTTCAACGCCTCGGTAGCCTCGTGGATACGCCTGCTGTCGCCGGCCGCGATGGCCTGCTGGAGCTTCGCGCTGGCCTGGTCGATGCGCTCCGCCTCGTCCGGCTGTAGCAGCTCGCCATCGGCCTCCCGCGCCGCCGCCAGGGAGTCCAGCAACTGCCTGGCCTCGACTTCCGCCTCCTTCAGGGAGCGGACCTCCATGTCTTCCCGGGCGTGCTCCTGCGAGGCTCTCAGCATCTCCTCGATCTGCTCGGCATCCAGGCCGTAACTGGGCTTGACCTGGATCTCAGAATTCCTGCCGGTGCTGAGCTCCTCGGCGCTGACACTGAGCAGGCCGTCGGCATCAACCTGGAAGGTCACCCGCACCTTGGCGGAACCCGCCACCATGGGCGGGATGCCGGAAAGTTCGAAGCGGGCCAGGGAGCGGCAGTCGCTCACCAGTTCCCGTTCCCCCTGCACCACGTGCAGGGACATGCCGGTCTGGCCATCCTTGAAGGTGGTGAACTCCTGGGCCCGGGCTACCGGTATCGTGGTGTTGCGCGGAATGATCTTCTCCACCAGTTCGCCCATGGTCTCGAGCCCGAGGGACAGGGGATTGACGTCCAGGAGCAGAAAGCTGTCCGCCGGCTTGTTGCCGATCAGCACGTCCGCCTGGATGCCGGCACCGACCGCCACGACCTTGTCCGGGTCAATGTCGGTCAACGGCGCCTTGCCGAAGAATTCCGCCACCGCCTCACGCACCACACGCATGCGCGTGGCGCCGCCCACCAGCACGATGTTATCGATGCCGTCCACGCCCATGTCGGCGTCGCGCAGCACGCGCCGGCAGGTGCTGATGGTACGGGTGATCAGGGGCCGGCTGAGTTCGGCGAACTGCCCGTGATCGAGGCGCCCGCGCCAGTCACCCCAGGTGACCTCGACCTCGCCCTCCTCACTCAGACGGTGCTTGATCTCGTTGGCATAGCGGCGCAGGCGGGCGCGATCGATGGCATCCGCCTTGTCCTCGCCGGCGGCGCGTTCGGCAATCCAGTCGGCCAGGAGCTGGTCGAAGTCGTCGCCGCCGAGATGGGTATTGCCGCCGGTGGCCAGCACCTCGAACACCCCCCTCTGCAGGCTCAGCAGGGACACGTCGAAGGTGCCACCACCGAGGTCGAAGACGATAACGTTGCCCTCGTCGCGGCTGTCGAGGCCGTAAGCCACGGCGGCCGCGGTCGGCTCGTTGAGCAGGCGCAGCACGTTCAGGCCGGCGAGCCGGGCCGCATCCCTGGTCTGCTGACGCTGGGCGTCGTTGAAATAGGCAGGCACGGTGATCACCGCGCCCTCCAGCTTGCCCTTCAGGCAGTGCTCGCCGCGGGCGGCCAGCACCCTGAGTATGTCGGCGGAGACCTCGACCGGGTCCTTGCTGCCGGCGACGGTCCGGATCGCCGGGGCGGAGTCGGCGCGGGACGTGTCGAATTCGTGCTGGGCATACTGCGGTGATTCGCTGAGTTCAGCGACGCTGCGGCCGAGCAGACGCTTGACTGAAACGATGGTGTTGGCCGGGTCGGTCAGGGCCGCCGCGCGGGCCGCCTCCCCCACCTCCGGGGCACCGTCCTCGCGGTAGTGCACGACGGACGGCAGCAGGGCCTGGCCATCGGCGTCCGGCAGAATCTCCACCTTGCCGCCACAGCTCGCCGCGACCAGGGAGTTGGTCGTGCCCAGGTCGATGCCCACCGCCAGGCGGTGCAGTGGCTTGGCGGGCTTGCCGCCGGGTTCTGAAATCTTCAACAGGGCCATGACTCAGATTCCCAGGCGCTCTTCTTCGCCCCGGTCGATCTCACTCTTCAGTTTGTACAGGAACTGCAGTTCGTGGAAGAGTTTCTTCGCCTCGTCGAGTTCGCCTTTATCCAGATGCGCGGCAAAGGCCTGCTCGCGTGCCTGGATCCTGCCGGTGGCGCTGGTGCGCATGGCGGCCAGTTTATCCAGGGCCGATTCGTCATCCGGGAGAGCGGCGAGCTTCTCGCGTTGTTGCAGCTGTTCCATGAGCAGATCCATGCCCAGGTCTTCCTGGGTGACCTGCTCCGTATCCATGCCGTGCAGGGACAGTAGATAGCCGGCTCGCTGCAGAGGCGACTTCAGCGTCGCGTAGGCCTCGTTGATGAAGCTGGTGAGCTGTACGGCGCGCATCTTCTCTTCCTCGGCGGCGCCGGCGAAACGATCCGGGTGCGCCTCGCTCTGCAACTCCCGGTAATTCTCGGCGAGTGCGCGGGTGTCCAGCGCGAATGACTGGGGAAGATCGAAGAGCTGGAAATAGTTCTGCTGCGTCTGCTGCACGATGGTGTAGGCCGTCCTTGATTCTGTAGCTGTCCTGATCACTTGAGTACACGGGGCGTTACGAGAAACCCGGGGCCCTGTCGGCCAGTCCGGTAGCTTTGGCGCAGCCGCTTCCAGAAAACGGTGCTAAAAGCGGGGCCAGGAACCTGTCGGACTCAGGCTCCTAGATACTGAAACTTTCGCCGCAGCCGCACTCGCCTTTGGCATTGGGATTGCGA
>JBBDSI010000369.1:0-15709 GCA_040905005.1 Pseudohongiellaceae bacterium | reverse complement strand
CCTGTTCCTTAAGCTCGGCGTAGGCACCGATTGGCACCTGGCAGCTACCCTGCAGGCGCGACACCACTGCCCGCTCCGCGCTCACGCGCACGGCGCTGTCTTCATGGTGCAGGCTCGCCAGCAGGGCGCGGGTAGGTTCGTCGTCGAGGCGGCACTCGATGCCGACGGCGCCCTGACCGCCAGCGGGCAGGCACAGCTCCGGCGCCAGGCGTTCCTGAATGCGCTTGGGCAGCTCCAGACGCTTGAGGCCCGCCGCCGCCAGGATGATGGCGTCGTAGTCACCGGCGTCCAGTTTCGCCAGGCGCGTGCCCACGTTGCCGCGCAGGTCCCCGATCACCAGGTCGGGACGCGCCTGGCGCAGCTGGCACTGGCGGCGCAGGCTGGAGGTGCCGACGCGGGCGCCCTCGGGCAGGTCGGCGAAAAGGGAGTAATCATTGGAGACGAAGGCGTCCTGGGGATCCTCGCGCTCGCAGATCACGGCGAGGCCGAGCCCCTCGGGAAATTCCATGGGCACGTCCTTCATCGAGTGCACGGCGATATCCGCCTCATCCTCGAGCATGGCGCGTTCCAGTTCCTTCACGAACAGGCCCTTGCCGCCAATGCGGGAGAGCGGCGAATCCAGTATCTGGTCACCGCGCGTGGTCATCGGCACCAGCTCGATACGCAGCTCGGGATGGGCGCGGCGCAGGGCATCGCGCACGTAATGGGCCTGCCACAACGCCAGCGGGCTCTCGCGGGTAGCGATGCGAAGTGTCTTTTCGTACATAGATCCGGCGACGGAGATGAAAGCCTGCCATTCTACGGCATGGCGCCGGATTTGTCTGATCGAGGCGGTACCCGGAAGCGCAAAAGCCTCGGTCACAGGAGGGAAGGAGAGGGAAGGGAGAGGGAAGGAGAGAGTAAAGAGAGAGGAAAGGGAAAGAGCAGACGCGGGACCGGATTGGGACCGCCAGCCCCAGCCTGCTGTGTGGCGGCCCTGCTTTACCTGTTATAATCGCCAGCCTTTGCCACCGGCAGCGGCTGCGTTGCCGGCCATCCCGTTCATCACACCCGCTGAATCCAACAAGCTCATGACCGATTCCGATTCCAACAACGACAAAAAGGCCGGCAAGCTCTGGGGCGGGCGCTTTACCGAGGCCACCGACGCCTTCGTGGAACGCTTCACGGCCTCTGTGCAGTTCGACAAGCGCCTCTATCAATGCGATATCGACGGCTCGATCGCGCACGCCAAGATGCTGGGCAAGACCGGTGTTCTGAGCGCCGCCGAGCAGGAGCAGATCGTCACCGGGCTGGAGGCCATTCGCACCGCTATCAGCGAGGATCGCTTCGACTGGTCGGTGGCGCTGGAAGACGTGCACATGAACATCGAGGCCGCGCTGACCGCGCGCATCGGCGACGTGGGCAAGAAGCTGCACACGGGGCGCTCGCGCAATGACCAGGTGGCGACGGACATCCGCCTGTTCGTGCGCGGCGAGATCGATCACATCATGGAGCTGATCACTCGGCTACAGAACGCCCTGGTGGACCTGGCCGAGCGCGAGGCCGACACCATCATGCCGGGATTCACCCACTTGCAGACCGCGCAGCCGGTCACCTTCGGCCACCACATGCTGGCCTGGTACGAGATGCTGGAGCGTGACTACGGCCGCCTCGTGGACTGCCGCAAGCGCGTCAACGTGTCCCCCCTGGGGGCGGCGGCGCTGGCCGGCACCACCTTCCCGATCGACCGCGACTACACGGCGCAACTACTGGGCTTCGACAGGCCCAGCGCCAATTCGCTGGATTCGGTCAGCGACCGCGACTTCGCCATCGAGCTGGCCGCCTGCGCCAGCCTGCTGATGACCCATCTCTCGCGATTCTCCGAGGAGCTGGTGCTGTGGACCTCGGCGCAGTTCGAGTTTATCGATCTGCCCGACCGTTTCTGTACCGGATCGTCCATAATGCCGCAGAAGAAGAATCCGGATGTTCCGGAGCTCGTGCGCGGCAAGACCGGCCGGGTAACCGGCCATCTGGTGTCACTGCTGACCCTGATGAAGTCACAACCGCTGGCCTACAACAAGGACAACCAGGAAGACAAGGAACCGCTCTTCGATCTCATCAACACGGTCAAGGACTGCCTCTACGCCTACAGCGAGATGATGGCGGCGGTCACCTGCCGGGCGGAGAACATGCGCCGGGCCACCCTGCGCGGCTATGCCACCGCCACCGACCTGGCCGATTACCTGGTGCAGAAGGGCCTGCCCTTCCGCGACGCACACGAGGTCGTGGGCAAGGCGGTCGCTCACGCCATCGAGCAGGGCAAGGATCTGTCTGAATTGCCCCTCGAGACACTACGGCAATTTTCCGCGGCGATCGACAAGGACGTGTTCAAGGTGCTGGAGCTGGAAGGGTCGGTGAACGCCCGCGACCACCTCGGCGGCACCGCCCCGAAACAGGTACGCGCCGCCGTCGCCACAGCAAGGGAGTCACTGGCGCGCCGCCAATCCTGAGCGCGGACAGTACAATTGTGTGGTGTGCGTTCCGGAGAAGATTGGCCTTACCTTAATCGGGAACAGTAGTTCCGGCTAGTCGCGCCGACTGCGCATTGAAAAAGGTCTCTTCCGTTAGATTTTTCCTCAGAATTTCAAGAAAGACCAACCCCTCCTTGGGGGTTCGTGACTTCTACTCGCGCAGTAGCCTTGACGGTGAGTCAGGAATGATCGATTAGCCAGGTATTCAGCGCGCCGGCGGCGGCTGTAACTCGATCTCGTAGGTCAGGATGCGGTTGTCGCGGCGGGTCTTCACTGCCACCACGTCACCCGGTTCGAATTGCTCGATGATGGCGCCGAGGTCGTCCTCGTTGCGCACCGCCTGACCGGCGACCTCGATGATGACGTCCCCCAGGCGGATACGACCGCGCTCCACCCGCACCAGTCCGCGCATGCCCAGGCGCTCGGGGTCGGTGCCCTCCATCACGTCCAGCACGACCACGCCCTCGATGCCCCACAGGCGGCGGTAATACTCCGGCTGTGGCAGCCGCGTGATGCCAAGCACCGGTGTCTGCACGCGCCCGTAGGTGATCAGTTCGGGGACGACGCGCTTGACCGTGTTTATCGGAATGGCGAAACCGATGCCGGAACTGCCGCCGCTGGGGCTGTAGATGGCGGTGTTTACGCCCACCAGCTGGCCCAGCGAATTCAGCAGCGGGCCGCCGGAGTTGCCGGGGTTGATGGCGGCGTCGGTCTGGATCACGTCGCGGATCGTGCGCTGGCTGACCGAGTTGATTTCCCGGCCCAGGGCGCTGACGACGCCGACGGTCATGGTGGTATCGAGGCCAAAGGGATTGCCGATGGCGATGACCTTGCGGCCGACTTCGAGCTGAGCGGAATCTCCCGGCGTTACCGGGATGAGCGTGCGCTCAGGGGCATCGATCTTCAGTACGGCCAGGTCCTTGTCGGGGTCGGCGCCTATGGGCTCGGCGTCGTAGGTGGTGCCGTCCTGCAGCGTCACCATGACCCGATCGGCCTGCTGCACCACGTGAAAATTGGTGACGATATAGCCGTCGCTGTTCCAGATGAAGCCCGTGCCACTGCCCTGGGGCACCTCCTGGGGATTGAGGGAATAGAAGGAACGCACCAGGCGGGAATTGGTGATGTTCACCACCGAGGGACTGGTGCGTTGAAACACCTCGATGTTGTTCGCCTCGTCATCGGTGGAGAAGGTGCTGTAGTCCTGGGGCTGGGCTGCGGCGGCGGGCAGCAGCAGGATCAGGCACAGCGCCAGGTAACTTGGTCTCGATTGTCTCAATGCGGCTTCCTCCTCGCTGTCCGCTACCCGGGATACTATGACGATGGCGCCGGCGGTGATGCTGTCGGCACCCTATTCAGCAGTCGGCACTCTATAAAGCAGCAGGCACTCTATTAAACAGGTGCGCCCCGGTGAGTTTCAAGCCACACCGCCTCTCAGCCGGAGCCGGTCAGCTTGTGCTGTACCTCGAACCAGCGCTCTTCCCGGTCTTTGAGTTCCGTTTTCAGGCGGCCCTGTTCCTGCAACAGTCGCGTCAGCCGCTCCTTCTCAGCCGCCTCATACAGGGTGGGGTCGGCCAGGCGGGCGTCGACGGCGTCCAGTGCCTCCTGCAGTTTCTCCACCTCGCGCTCGAGCTGTTGCTCCTGCTTGCGCAGCGGCGCCAGCTCTTCCCGCCGTGCCGCAGCGTCCTGGCGCTGCTGCTTCTTGTCCGGCGCACTCTGGCCCGGCGCCGGCGCGGAATCGTCCCCCGTCTCCTGATTGCGCCGCAGCCAGCTCTCATAGTCGCCGAGGGTCCCGTCGAACGCGGTGAAGTGGCCGCGGTGGATGGAATAGAACTCATCCGCGGTATTGGCAAGCAGGTGGCGGTCATGGGACACCAGCACGATGGCGCCCTCGAATTCCTGCAGGGCCATGGTCAGGGCGTGCACCATCTCCAGGTCGAGATGGTTGGTGGGTTCGTCCATCAACAGCAGATTAGGCCGCTGCCAGGCGACGCGCGCCAGTGCCAGCCGGGCCTTCTCGCCGCCCGAAAAATTGCCCACGGGCTCGCTCACCCGGTCGCCGCGGAAGTCGAAGCCGCCGAGGTAATTACGGATCTCCTGCTCTTTCACCGCGACGGGGTCGTCGCTCGCCTTCAGCAGGGTCTTTAACGGTGTCGAGTCAGAATCGAGGGCGTCGATCTGGTGCTGGGCGAAGTAGCCAATGCGCAGCTTGCCGGCATTGTTGATCTTGCCGGCCTTGACTGCCAGGTCTCCGGCCAGGGTCTTGAGCAGCGTCGATTTGCCGCTGCCGTTATACCCCAGCAGGCCGATGCGGGAGTCGCTGCGAATCGCCAGGTTGATCGCCGTCACCAGGGGATGATCGAAACCGATGGCCAGATCTTCCGTCTGCACCAGAAAGCCGGGCAGCTTGCCCACCCCGGGAAAGCTGAACTGAAAGGGAGAATCCGCGTGTGCCGGAGCGATCTCCTGCATGCGGTTCAGTTCCTTCAGGCGGCTCTGGGCCTGCTTCGCCTTGTTGGCCTGGTAGCGGAAGCGGCGCACGAAGTCCTCGATCTGGGCACGGCGGCGTTCCTGCTTCTCGTGCATGGACTGCTGTAGCGACAGCCGTTCGGCGCGCTGCTTCTCGAAGGCGCTGTAATTGCCCCGGTAGTACACCAGGTCGCGATTCTCGAAACTGAGCACATGATCGATCACCCGATCGAGAAATGTGCGATCGTGCGAGATCAGCAACAGCGTGCCGGGGTAGCGCAGCAACCACTGTTCCAGCCACACCGTCGCCTCCAGATCCAGGTGATTGGTGGGCTCATCGAGAAGCAGCAGGTCCGAGGGGCACATCAGCGCCGCCGCCAGGTTCAGGCGCACGCGCCAGCCACCGGAAAACTCGCGCACGGGGCTGGCGAACTGCGTCGTGGCGAAGCCGAGACCGGAGAGCAGGCGTTCGGCGCGGTGGCGGATGTCGTAGCCATCGATCAGCTCCAGCTCGCCATGCAGGGCGACCAGGCGCTCATCGTCCCCTGTCTCCTCGGCGCGCGTCAGCGCCGCTTCCACTTCCCGATAGCGGACGTCGGCGTCTATCACGAACTCCAGCGCGGAACGATCCACGCCCGGTGTCTCCTGGGACATCACCGACAGCCGCATATCCGCGGGCTTCTTGATCTCGCCCTGCTCCAGCGCCAGGTCGCCGGCCAGGGCGGTGAAGAGGCTCGTCTTGCCGCTGCCGTTGCGCCCGATCACGCCGACGCGCTGACCCTCATAGAAGGTCACGCTCGCGTCCTCGAGCAACAACTGTTGCCCGCGCAGAATGCTGACATTGGTGAGTGAGATCATGGTAACTGACGGGGTTTGTGCGGCGGCAGCACATGATACTACACAATTGATTTAATCAATCCGAATTCGTACTATTGCCGGATAATCAATAACCTGGCCACACAGCAGGCATGAAGCAGATACTCATCATCGACGACGACGAGAAACTGGGGCAATTACTGACTCAGTATCTTGAGCGTTACGACATGAAGGTTTATGTCGCCATGACTCCGAGCAAGGGCTTCGAGCTGCTCAAGAAGATCAAGCCCGACCTGCTGATTCTCGATGTGATGCTGCCCGAGAAGGACGGCTTCGAAGTCTGCCGCGAGATACGTGCCAAGTCATCCATATATGGCCAGCTCCCGATACTGATGCTGACCGCTCATGCCGAGGTGACGGATCGCATCGTCGGCCTGGAACTGGGCGCCGACGACTATCTGCCGAAACCCTTCGAGCCACGCGAGCTGGTTGCCCGCATTCACAACATCCTGCGGCGCAGCAGTGACGATAACGGTGCAAGGGACATCAAGCCCATCAAGGGGCTCGAAGTGGACGTGTCACGGCGCGAGGTCAAGCTTGATGATGAAGTGCTCGACCTCACCACGATGGAGTATGAACTGCTGATCCTGTTCATGCAGTTTCCCAACAAGACATTCACCCGGGACGAATTAATGAACCGGCTGCGGGGCATTGACGCCGAACTGTTCTCCCGCGCCGTCGATACGCTGGTCAGCCGCTTACGACACAAGTTGAAAGACACGTCCAAAACACCCCGTTTTATCAAGACAGTATGGGGGCGTGGCTACACTTTTGTCGGTGAGCAGGCATGACCCCGGTCTTCGAGCACGTTCGAAAATCCCTGTTCTTTCGCCTGATGCTAATCTTCGGATTTACGGTGATCTGTTTCTTCCTGATCATCTCGGTTGCCCTGCGGATGATCAATCAGGACAGCGGCACCATCGAGACCATCCCCGACTTCTTCACGCGCAACGTTGAGTCAATCATTGAGGACATCGGCACGCCACCGAATCTCGGCAACGCCATGCGCCTGGCCGATGAGCTTGACTGGACCATCAATATCCGCAATCCGATCATGCGCTGGAGCTCGGACCCGGACAACCGTCTCGACGTCGACGACTCCACCTACAACCGCACCCTCACCAACGAGGCCGAAGTTCGGACAGTCGGCAACGAGGACATCCTCATGGTGAAACGCGGTGGCTACGATTTCTACATGTATCGCCACTCCCTGACGGAGGACACCATCGACTATGTCGTTCTCTATGTCGGCATGGCGCTGGCCGCACTGGTGCTGTTCTGGAACTATTTCATGGTCAACAAGCTGCTCGACCCGGTGCGGCTTCTGCGCCGCGGTGCCGAGCGCATCCGCATGGGCGACCTCAGTTTTCGCGTCAAGACCAATCGCCAGGACGAGCTGGGAGAGCTGACCGAGAGCATCAATCATATGGCCGACTCGCTGCAGTCCATGCTCGAGGCGAAACGACAACTGCTCATGGCCATCAGCCACGAACTGCGCACGCCCATCACCAAGGCCAAGCTGCGCATGGAGTTCATGCCGGATAGTGAAGAGAAGGAACAACTCAAGGAAGACATAGACGAGATCGATCTGCTCATCTCCGACCTGCTGGAGGCGGAACGACTCAACAACCAGCACACGGCGCTGGTCGAGGAGACGGTCGAATTTGCGGACTTTGTCGCCTCGGTGGTGGCGCAGTTCGACTATTATGAGGGTGGCATCGAGATTGAACTGCCCGACGAGGACCGTGAGTTTATTCTGGACAGACTGCGGGTACGCCTGCTGATCACCAACCTCCTGAACAATGCCATCCGGCACGGTCAGGGAAATCCGATCAGGGTACAGGTGAGCTTCATGGACGAGCGCGGCATAATCGAGGTGGTCGACCAGGGCGAGGGCATCTCCGAGGAGCACCTGTCACAGATCAGCGAACCCTTCTACCGCGCCGACAGCGCCCGCCAGCGCAATACCGGCGGCTTCGGACTCGGCCTCTACCTCTGCCGCCTGATCGCCCAGGCACACGGCGGCGAGCTGATCATCCACAGCGCCCTCGGCGAGGGCACCCACATCACCGTGAACCTGCCCAACCACCCGCCGCGGGTGGATAGCGACGAGTAATAGTTGCCAGGAGTCCAGGGCCTATACCTGCCCAGGAATTCGAATTCCCATCTCAGTGATTTGAGCATTCTTCGCGAAGTTCTTTTCTGGTTTGGGCGGCCCCTGCCGGGATTCCTGGAGACTGCTGAGCGGCACCCCTCCGGGGTCCCCTCACTCACAAAAAAGCCCCTGCCTTCGCTCCGCTCCGCTACGCTACGGCAGGGTCTTTTTTGCTCCCTCGGCGCTCGCTCTTTAATGCAGTCTCCAGGAACCCCGGCAGGGGCCTCGGTAGCCCGACAATCAAACGCTATTTTCCACAGTTCTCTTCTTGCCTTTTCTTAACCCGCCGACTCTCCGAACCATGCGGGCAGCGGTGGTGGCACGGGCTGGGCTCACCACAATCAAGGGCCAGCGCCGAACGCAGAAAACAGACCCTGGCGTAGCGTAACGTAGTGGAGCGGAGACAGGGGCTGCTTTTCGGAGAGAGGGGACCGCGGAGCGGCGCGGACCGTGGTGAGCCCAGCCCGTGCCACCATCGCTGCCTGGCACCACTGTGGCACGGACCGAATGGGTCGCAGGCATACTTACCTGGAAGGAGTACGCGCTGACTTCACCGGCAATACGGACTACGCGGCACTGCGACGCCGTCGAGTACGGGTAAAGTGTGCCACCAGCATGAGGATGGTCAGGAGGATCGGTATTGCCGCGGTGTTGATCCACTTCAGGTTGGTGCCCAGGCGCTCGATGTCCTCGGTTAACTGGAAGCGTACATCGCGCAGGCGGCGCCGCGTCTGAACCAGCTCCTCGTTGAAGCGCTCGATCTCGGCCTGAATCTCCGGCGTCAGCTGACCCAGCGGTTGCCCGTCCTCGGTCTGGTTCAGTTGCGCGATCTGTTCCTCGGTCTCCGCCACCCGCGCCAGCAGTTCGGCCTCTTCCTGACGCAGACGGTCATCGGCCGTCCGCTGCAGATCGAGCACGCGCGTGAAGGGTCGCGAATAGCGGCCGCGGCTGCGGATGCTTACCAGGTCGGCGCCGCCGCTCATGTTGTCCAGTGTGTTGATCACCAGATCCCCGTTGTTGGCGAAGGGCTGCGGTATGCGCTGGCCGAGGAACTGGGAGACCTGGACCCAGAGGCGGTCGCTCAGCAGGTCGGTGTCGGCGAAGACGATGAGACTGGCCGGCCCCTCGCTGCGGGCAATGTGTGCGGGCAGGGACTCTTCTGGCTCTTCATTCGCCACGGGCGCTTCATTCGCCGCGGGCGCTTCATTCGCCGCGGGCGCTTCATTCGCCGCGGGCGCTTCATCTGCCGCGGGCGCTTCATCCGCCACAGCGGTATCGGCTGCGTCCTCTTCCGGCTGTGCCGGGTTGTCGGCCGCGTCCGGCTCTTCCTCTTCCGGCAACGCAGGACGGCCGTCGGGGAAGGCCGTGTCGACGACGCCGCTGACCCTCGCGCCGATCACGTAGCTCTCATTGGCGGACTCGAACTCATCGAAGAGCACGGACGGGTCCATCACGTCCTCCAGCAGCGCGCTGTCCATGAGCATGGCGTTGCTGGAAGACTCGAGCAGCGGCTCGAATTGGGTGCCGGCACCCGCGATGGGGGCGATCGCACCGGCCGAGGACAGGTTGATGGTCTCCAGGCCGCGCGTGATGATGTCATCCTGGGGCATGTACTGGCGCTGGATACCCAGCATCCCCAGGTGTGGCTGCGGTCGCTCGCTCTGGCCCATGCGCACGCGCAGGGCCAGATCGCTGTCGGCGAGGACGCGGCTGCTGTCATAGTCGACGCCCCAGCTCTGCAGCAGGCCGGGCAGGTCGGAGCTCATCCCGGCCGGCACCAGGTTGCCCTGCTGCGAGCGACTGACCATGGAGTCGGCATTGGGGTCCAGGAAGACGACGGTGGCACCCCCGCGCAGGACGAACTGGTCGATGGCGTAGAGCGTCTGCTGCGACAGACCTTCCGGATGCACAACCATGAGCATGTCCACGTCCTCGCCGATGTCTTCTACCTCGCTGGGCAGGCGGCGCACCTCGTAGAGCTGGCGGATGTATTCCATGATCACCCACGGCGGCGTGGCCTGGCCGGCCAGCTGGTCGAAGCCGCCGTCGATGTTGAGTTCGGTGATCAGACCGATCACATCCAGCTCCGGTTCTTCCACCTTGGTGATCAGCTTCATGAACTCGTACTCCAGGAATTCCTCCTGGTCGGGCCGCACCAGCGGCATGGTCTCGAAGATCTGCGCCTCGAGCGGATTCGCCGCGGGATCGACGTCGCGCCGCACGACCAGGCCGAAGTAGATGCCCTCACCGCCCTGGGTGATGGGTACCGGCTGGATGCCGTATTGCGTGGCGAGATCCTCGTCCTCGGAGAAGGGTTCCGGGTCTATTACTTCAAGACTCAGGTTGCCGTTGCTGGCGATGACGATCTCCTGCAACAGTTCCTCGACGCGGGTGGCGTAGCTGCGGATCTGCGGCACGTCCTCGGTGGCGCTGTCGGAATAGAAGAACAGCATCTCCAGCGGCTGCGTCAGACTGGAGACGATGTTGTGGGTGCCGTCGGAGAGTGTATACAGGCCGTCCTCGGTAAGGTCCACGCGCAGGCTCGGCAGCGCGCTGATGACGGCGACGCTGACGACCAGGGCGACGGCGATGCCTGCGAGTCCGGCGGCGGAGAATAATGACTTCTTGTTCGCTTCGTTCATGGCTTAATTCGCTTTCTTCATCTCGATCACAATCGCGCTGGCCAATAACCAGGCGGCGATAAAGACAGTGAAATAAAGTACATCCCGGATATCCAGCACACCCTTGGAGATGGAATCGAAATGGGTGAGGAAACCCAGGGCGGAGAACGCGTCCACGACCGCCTGGGGCAGCCAGTCCGGAAACGCATTCAGCAGGATGGGCGAGCCCATGATCACGAACAGGAAACAGATGGCGACCGTCAGGATAAAGGCGATCACCGTGTTCCTGGTGCAGGCGGACATGCAGGAGCCAATGGCCAGGAAACCGCCGGCCATGAACCAACTGCCGATGTAGGCGGCGAGGATCACGCCGTTGTCCGGCTCGCCCAGGTAGTTGGCTGTGATCCAGATCGGGAAGGTCAGGGCCAGGGCGATGCCCATCAGTGCCCAGGCCGCCAGGAACTTGCCGATCACGGCATCCGCCAGCCGCACCGGCAGGGTCAGGAGTAACTCGATGGTGCCCGTCTTGCGCTCATCAGCCCACAGGGTCATGGCAATGGCCGGCACCATGAACAGGTACAGCCAGGGATGAAAGCTGAAGAACGGCAACAGGTCCGCCTGCCCGCGCGCGTAGAAGCCGCCTAGATCGAAGGTGAAGATACCGTTGCTGATAAGAAAGATGACGATGAAGATATAGGCCAGCGGCGTAGCAAAATAGCTGAACAACTCGCGCTTGAAAATAATACCCAGGCTTCCCATCACGCGTTACCTCCCGCCTGTTGCGTCACGTTGCGGAAGACATCTTCCAGTTGTCCACGCTGCACATGGAACTCCGTGACCGGCCAGTGTTTCGCCTGCGCCACTTCTGAGACTCGGGCGAAGATCGGCCTGGCGTCATCGGCTAGGATGGTATAGGTGAGCTCTTCATCGGCCACCGCCTCGACGCCGGCGATGCCGTCGATGCCGGCCAGGTCGGCCCCGAGATCATAGGCCTCGGTCAGCCTGACACTCACCGCGTGGTGGTAGCGGGACCGGGCCTGGAGTTCGGCCGGCGTGCCGTCGGCGACGATGCGCCCGGCGGAGATGATGACGGCGCGGGTACAGACGGCAGTCACCTCCTCGAGGATATGGGTCGAGACGATGACGATCTTGTCGCGGGCCAGGCTCCTGATGAGTTCGCGCACATGATGCTTCTGGTTGGGATCCAGACCGTCCGTCGGCTCGTCGAGAATCAGCACCTTCGGGTCGTGGATAAATGCCTGGGCCAGACCGACGCGGCGCTTGAAGCCCTTGGACAGGGTCTCGATAGTCTGCTGGGCCACGCTGTGCAGATCCACCTCGTCCAGCACGTGCTGTACCCGCCGCTCCAGTTCCTCTCCGGAGAAGCCGCGAATGCGGCCGATGAAGTTGAGAAACTCCAGCGTCGTCATGTCGCCGTAGCAAGGCGCGCCCTCGGGTAGATAACCGATCAGGCGCTTGGCCTGAAGGGCCTCGTGGGTGATGTCGTGGCCGTCGACGGTCACAGTGCCGCCGGTTGGCGCGAGGAATCCGGTGATGATCTTCATGGTGGTGGACTTGCCGGCACCGTTTGGGCCGAGGAAGCCCAGCACCTCTCCCTCGCGAACCTGGAAGCTCAGATCATCGACGGCAGTGAACTGGTCAAATTTCTTGGTCAGATTTTTAATTTCGATCATGGAACTGCCATTCCTTCCATATTCAGATTCGAGGGGCCCGGGATAGGGCCGGGCCGCCTTTTCACTCTGCAAAAAAGTGTCCGAGAATATAGGGGTGTTATGGTCAATTTTCAAGCAGCAGGGCGATCACTCGGGCGGCGCTGGTTTTATGGGCCATACTGGGTTTATTGGGGCAGCGGCGTTATAATCGCGGGTTCTTTAGTCCGAATTAGGACAATAGCCGACGATGAGACGCTTTACGCACCTGACACTGCTGGCCCTGTTCGCCCTGAGCCTGAGCCACTGCGGCCAGAAAGGCGGCCTGACCCGCCCGGAGCAGTCCAGCTACGTCGGTCCTGTTCAGTTTCAGTAACCGCCCCGCGCAACCGTCAACACAGCCCATGGATCATTTCAACTACCGGGACGCCGATCTCTTCGCCGAGAACGTGTCCGTGGCCGCGATCGCCGCGGAATACGGCACGCCCTGCTATGTCTACTCCCGGGCTACCCTGGAGCGGCACTACCGGGTGTACGAGGACGCGCTCGGCACGCTGCCGCACCTGGTCTGCTACGCGGTCAAGGCCAATTCCAACCTGGCCGTGCTGGACGTGCTCGCGCGCCTGGGGTCCGGCTTCGACATCGTCTCCGGCGGTGAGCTGGAGCGGGTGCGGGCCGTCGGCGGCGACATGAGCAAGGTGATCTTCTCCGGCCTCGGCAAGAGCTATCGCGAGATCGAGCTGGCGCTGGAATACGGCATCCGCTGTTTTAATGTAGAGTCCGTTCCAGAACTCGAGCGCATCAACGAGATCGCGCTGGCGTGGGGAAGCCGGGCACCGGTATCCCTGCGCGTCAATCCCGATGTGGACGCCGGTACCCATCCCTATATCTCCACCGGGCTGAAGGAGAACAAGTTCGGCATCGCCAGTGATCAGGCCCTGGACGTCTACCGGCACGCCGCGACCATGGACGGCATCGAGCTGGTGGGCATCGACTGCCATATCGGCTCGCAGCTCACCAGCACGGGTCCCTTCCTGGATGCGATCGACAAGCTGCTGGCGATGGTGGACCAGCTCGCCGCCGAAGGCATCTTCCTGGAGCACTTCGACATGGGCGGCGGCCTCGGCGTCACCTACGAACAGGAAAAGCCGCCCCACCCCACCGAATTGATCGCGGCCGTGCGCGACCGCTTCAGCGAGCGCGAGATGGTGCTGCTGGTAGAGCCCGGGCGCTCGATCGCCGCCAACGCCGGCATCTTCGTCACCCGCGTGGAGTACGTCAAGCGCGGCGAACACAGGAACTTCGCCGTCGTCGACGGCGCCATGAACGACCTGCTGCGCCCGGCTCTGTACGGCGCCTGGCAGGAGATCATCCCGGTACAAAGGCGCGAGGGCGAGTTGCTGACCTGTGACGTGGTAGGCCCGGTGTGTGAGTCCGGCGACTTCCTCGGCAAGAACCGGACGCTGATGGTCCAGGCCGATGATCTGCTGGCGGTGCGCTCGTCCGGCGCCTATGGTTTCGTCATGAGTTCCAACTACAATACCCGGCCGCGCGTGGCCGAGGTCATGGTGGATGGCGACGCGGCCCATCTGGTGCGGGCGCGGGAGACCACGAACGAACTGTGGGCATTGGAGAAGCCGCTGCCCGGCAGCGACTGACACAGGCTCCGGGCCCGGGAAATAGCGATGCGCATACCCTTCACCAAGATGCACGGCCTAGGCAACGACTTCGTCGTCGTCGACGCCGTGTCGCATCCTGTCGCACTGTCGCCGGAGCGTATTCGCTCACTAGCGGACCGCCACTTCGGCATCGGCTTCGACCAGCTGCTGCTGGTGGAACCACCCAGCGACCCGACGGTGGACTTCGACTACCGCATCTACAACGCCGATGGTGAGGAAGTGGAACACTGTGGCAACGGCGCCCGTTGCTTCGCCAATTTCGTCCATGACAAGGGCCTGAGCCAGGCCAATCCCCTGCGCGTGAAGACCGTCAACCGCCAGCTCAGCCTCACCCGGCACGAGGGCGGCCTGGTCAGCGTCGACATGGGCAGGCCGGAATTCGATCCCGTCGCGATCCCCTTCCACAGCGACCATCAGGCCCCCTTGTACACCCGCACGGTGACCGTGTCGGGAGAAATCATGGATCTGACCTTCTCCGCCCTGTCCATGGGCAACCCCCACGCGGTGATTATTGTTGAAGACCTGGTCAATTCGGCCGTAAAAGATATTGGAGAGGCGCTGGCCTCTCATCCGGATTTCCCCGCCGGCGTCAATGTGGGCTTCATGCAGATTCTCGGGCCCGACGAGATCGCACTGCGGGTCTGGGAGCGGGGCGCCGGGGAAACGCTCGCCTGCGGCACGGGCGCCTGTGCGGCGGCCGTGGCTGGTTGCCTCCAGGGAGTCATCGGTGGTACGGTCAAAGTCAATCTGAGCGGCGGGCAACTGACCATTAACTGGCAGGGTGACGATTCCTCCGTAATCATGACCGGGCCCACAGCAACCGTCTACGAGGGTAGTTTTCCGTTATGAGTGACGCTTTTAGTGACAAGGGACCGACCGCCAGGCGCGCCACTGCCAAGAAGCAGACCGGGGAGCTGGACGCGGACCAGGTTGCCGCCTATCTAAAAGCCCATCCCGAATTCTTCATTAACCGCGACGACCTCCTCGCGGAACTGTCACTGCCCCACGACAGCGGCAAGGCCATCTCCCTGCTGGAACGCCAGGTGACGATCCTGCGTGAACGCGGCATGGAGGCGCGGCAGAAACTGAACAATCTGCTGCAGAACGCACGCAACAACGATCAGCTCTTCGATATCACGCGCAACCTGGTGCTCGCCCTGCTGCGCGCCAGGGACATTGCCGAGATCGCCAGCGTCACCCAGGACCAACTCTCCAGCCAACCCAGCATCGACCGCTGCGAAATCATCCTCATCGATCATCCGGCGGTGAAGACGGGGCCGGCCGTGCGCACCGATTCATTGGCCGCGCTGCGCCGCGATTTCGCCGACGTCTTCCGCCTCAAGCGCACGCACTGTGGCGCACTGTCCGACGAGCAGGTGGACTACCTCTTTCCCGACGCCGCCGGCGCGATCCGTTCGACGGCGCTGTGTCCGGTGATCAACAACAGTGAGATCCTGGCGCTGATAGCCTTCGGCAACAAGTCCGACAACTATTTCAACGTCAACCTGGATACGCTGTTTCTCGACTTCATCGGTCGGGTCGTGGGCGCGGTAATGGACCGGCAGATCACCGAGGCCGAGCAGGAATCCGCCTGATCCCGACACCGGGTTCGAGCAACCATGTGAAACGGCCCGCCCATGCCCACTGACATCGTCGACGACGAGCAGCCCCTGGTCTCCATCATCTGCCGCTCCACCGGACGCCCGGAACTCCAGCACGCCCTCGCTTCTGT
>JBBDSI010000368.1:0-2597 GCA_040905005.1 Pseudohongiellaceae bacterium | reverse complement strand
TCCCCGAGGCCCTGTTCGGTGGTGATTTCGTCGCCAGCCACCGCCCGGGTCACACCCCCGACATTGACGAGCACGTTGCCGAGCCCGGTGACCCGCAGGTGGGGCAGCGTGAGCTGCACGCCCCAGGGCCCGCGATTGTATTCATAGGTCAGGGGGAAATAGCGAATGCTGGTGCGCGTGTCTTCACCATAGTCGCCGCGTGCCGCATAGCCACCCAGGCTCAGTGCCTGCGAGATCTCGACCGCGTCCTGGGCCACGACGGCCGGGCCGGCCAGGAGCAGCAACAGCCCCAGGCCCGGCAGGACTCGACATGAACGCCGTAAAAATGGCATCCCCTGCCCCCCGCTTGTGCGTTCCGAATCCGTCAACATCTAGCTGGCGTCCTCTTTTTCCCCTCTTTCATCCCCCGAATCCGGTCCCACTGCCCCCTTGATTCACGGTGATTCACGGTGATTCCGCGTGTCGTCACGCTGTACCCACGGTGTCTTGTGACAGGGGGAGTCGGCGCCACAGCGCCGAAGTTCCCCCGATTGTTGGCGTGATTTTTGAATTACTTCACAGATCGCGCACAGAAAGGAATGATCGGCCTTGCCCCGGATTTTTCCCACAGTAGAGTAAGAAAGCAACAAGCTTTTTGATACAATGATGCCCGTGTCCAGCTCGCCTGCAATTCCCGATATTGGCGACTTTCCACAGCAACTACAAGAAACTACAAAAACTACAAGAACAACGGGCCTCATCATGACAAAGCATAGTCTGCTTCTGATCCCCTGTTTCGTGCTGGGGGTCCAGATCAATCTGTTTGCGGCGGAATCCGCGGAAAGTACCGCACCGGTTGCCCAGATGCGAGAACTGACAACAGCTGGCCGGTACCAGGAAGCGTACGAGCTGGGAGACTCCAACCTCGCGCAGTTCGAGGGCGAGACTCAGTTCGACTTCTACTATGGCCTGGCGGCTCTGGAAACGGCCAATGCCAACGAGGCCGTGTTCGCCCTCGAACGTGCCGTGGCCACCTCCCAACCAGGCGTGCTGCGCCAGCGCGCCCGCCTCGAACTCGCACGTGCCTATTTCGTCACCAACAACCTCTCCGCCGCCGAAAACCTGTTCAACCAGGTGCTCGCCAGCAACCCGCCACAAAACGTGCAACAGAACGTTCAGGCCTTCCTGCAATTGATCGAGTCGAGGCGTGCTACCCAGGAACCGTCCTTTAGCTGGACCGTCGCCTCCGTCATCGGCTCCGACGACAACATCAACAGCGCCACCAGCAACGGCCTGATCGACACGCCCCTGGTCGGCCAGATTGAACTCAATCCCGATGGCCAGCAGACCGAGGACAACTTCTCCAATACGACGCTGACCATGGGTTATGTGTATCCGTTCACCCGGGACCGCGCCCTCAATGCCAACCTCAGCCTGGGGCACCTCGACAATTTCGATACCGATCAGTTCGACATCGACAACCTCCGCGGCAGCGTGACCTACGGCTGGGGTGACGAAGTCAATCGCTTCCGCCACGGCGTGACCCTCGGCACGGTGAGTTTGGATGGCGAAGGCTTCCAGGACACCCAGGGACTCAATTCGTCCTGGCAACGCAACTGGGGTCGGGGCTGGTATCACAATGTCTCCGCCTCCTTCACCCGCATCCGCTACGACGATGTCGGCCGATCGCGGAATTCGCTGCGCGATGTCGACCAGTTCCTCCTGACCGCGGGAGCGACCCGGGTCCAGGGGCCCCTGACCCACTCGGTCAACGTGTATCGGGCGGATGAAAATCCTGAGTTCCCGGGACAGGGCCGCCACAACGGGCGCGAATTCGCCGGCTTGGCCTACAGCCTCCTCTATCGCCTGAACGGCCAGCACACACCGTTTCTGCGCGCCTCCCTGCAGGACGTGGAACACGACAGCACCCACCCGGTGTTTTTCAACACCGTGCGCCAGGATGATACCCAGAGCCTGACACTGGGCTGGTTCTGGCAGTTCCGCCGCAATTTTCAGGTGACGGGCGAAATGGCCTACACCGACAACAAGAGCAATATCCCGCTATTCGACTACACACGATTCAGATACCAGGCCGGCTTACGACTCCAGTTCTGACACCAGGCCAAACTTACGCACACCTTGGGTGACCGGGTATGAAGACAACATTCCGCAAGTCAATTGAAAGAGCCTGCTACCAGTTCCTGCTGGTCTGTATCGCGCTCTACTCGCCAGCCGGTCTTGCGCAGCAGGATGCCGTGGCGGCCGGACGCGTCGTGGTCACCCGGGGTCAGGTGTCTGCCATTGACACTGACGGCAACACGCGGGAACTGGCGCGCGGCAGAGAGATCTTCGTCGGAGACACGGTCGTCACCGGCGCTGCCGGCTTCGCCCAGATCCGCATGACCGACTCGGCGATCGTCTCCCTGAAGGAAGCCACCCGGTTCGAGATCGTAGCCTACGCCTACGAGGAAAACCCCAACACCGACGTCTCCACCATGCGCCTGATCGAAGGCGGCTTCCGCACCATCACCGGGCAGATCGGCGGCGCCGACAACCCGGACGCGTACACCGTCGAGACCCAGTTTGCCAACATCGGCATCCGCGGCACCGACCACGAG
>JBBDSI010000367.1:0-2599 GCA_040905005.1 Pseudohongiellaceae bacterium | reverse complement strand
CTGGATGTCCCGGATCAGATGCCGCTGCTCTGGGCCCTGCGCGATGTGGTCAAGCTGACCGGTACCAAGTTCGGCTGTGGTATCGCGCAATGCGGCGCCTGCACGGTCCACCTGGATGGTGAAGCGGTGCGTTCCTGCGTCACACCGGTAAGTCAAGCCCAGGGCAAGGAGATTACCACCATCGAGGCCATCGGCGCTGACGAGGTTGGCCGGCGTGTGCAGGAGGCCTGGCTGGATCTTGGTGTGGCCCAGTGCGGCTACTGCCAGGGCGGGCAGATCATGAATGCCACCGCCTTGCTCAAACAGGAGCCGGATCCGGACGATGCGCGGATCATGGACGCCATGGCCGGCAACCTGTGCCGCTGCGGCACCTACAATCGTATTCTTAAAGCGATTCATCGGGCCGCCGGCCATGAGGAGGGACAGGCATGAATAGCGATCGCTACAATCTCCGGCTGGCCAACGTCAGTCGCCGCCACTTCCTCAAGGGTCTGGCCGCGAGCGGCGCCCTGGTCATCGCCGCACGCTGGGATGTCCCCATGGCCCAGCAGGGGGAAGCACCCCAATACGGTGCGGACGCCATGCCCCACGGCTGGGTCGATGACCCCAATGTGTTTATCCGTATCGACGAAGACGGAACCGTTACGATTATCAATCATCGCGCCGAGATGGGGCAGGGTATCCGCACGAGCCTGGTCATGGTGGCCGCCGATGAACTGGGGGCCGACTGGGAACGCGTGCGGGTCGAACAGGCGATCGGCCACGAGGAACGCTATGGTAATCAGAATACCGACGGCTCACGCAGCATGCGCCATTGGTTTAATCCCTTCCGCCGGGCCGCCGCCGCGGCGCGGACCATGTTGGAACAGGCGGCCGCCGAGCGCTGGAATGTGCCGGCCGCAGCGTGCCGCGCCGGTGTACATGTGGTGACTCACGCATCCAGCGGCCGGGAACTCGGCTTTGGTGAAATCGCCGCCGCAGCCAGCCGCTTGCCGGTGCCCGATAGGGATACCCTGCGGCTCAAGCCCCGGGATGAATGGCGCTATATCGGCCAGGAGAATACAGGCAACGGACGCCCGTTGGCGATCGATGGTGCGGATATTGTTAACGGGCGTGCGATATATGGCGCGGACAAGGCCCTCGATGACAAGCTCTACGCGGTGATTGCCCGGCCGCCGGTCTACGGCGCGACCCTGGTCAGCGTCGATGACAGCGCGGCCTTGCAGGTTCCCGGTGTGGTCCGGGTGATGGAAATCGCGGGCACCGGACAGCCGGCCGGCTTCGAGCCGCTGGGTGGGGTGGCAGTGGTCGCCGACAACACCTGGGCCGCGATTGAGGGACGCCGCGTCCTCGAAATTGAGTGGGATACCGACAGCGCAGGCGATAACGCCGCCTACGATTCCGCGGCCTACCGGCAAGTTCTGGAGGAGCGGGCCCAATCGCCCGGCAAGGTGATCCGCACACGGGGCGATGTCGACACCGCCCTGGCCGATGCACAAACCCGGATCGAGGAGACCTACTATATGCCGCATCTGGCACACGCGACCATCGAGCCGCCGGCCGCACTTGCCCGCCTGGCGGACGGCAAGATAGAGATCTGGGCCCCGGTGCAGGCCCCCCAGGCTACCCGGGATGGCGTGGCGAATCGCCTCGGCTTGGCGCCCGAAGATGTGGTGGTGAATCAGACACTGCTCGGCGGCGGCTTCGGGCGCAAGTCCAAGCCTGACTTCGTGCTGGAGGCCGCCAGCCTGGCCCGGGAGTTCGAGGGCCGCCCGGTGCAGGTCCAGTGGACGCGCGAGGACGATCTGCATCATGATTATTTTCATGCGGTGTCGGTGGACCGTCTGGAAGCAGGATTGGACCGGGACGGCAAGGCGCTGGCATGGCGCCATCGCACCCTCTCACCGAGTATCGGTTCGCTGTTTGCCCCCGACCCCCTGCACAAGGGGGATTTCGAGCTCGGCATGGGCTTTAACACAGTGCCCTTCGATATCCCCGCCATGCGCCTGGAGAATCCCGAGGCCCCCGCCCATGTGCGCATCGGCTGGTTCCGTGCGGTCTATAACCTCCCGCATGCGTTCGCCATTCAGAGTTTTGCGGCGGAGATGGCGGCCGCGGCCGGACGCGACCATCGCGACTATCTGCTCGAATTGCTGGGCCCGGCACGCCAGATCGATCCGCGCGATCTCGGCGATACCTGGAATTACGGTGAAGACCCCGCGCGCTACCCGATCGACATCGGCCGCTTTCGCGCCGTGGTGGAGACCGCCACCGAGGCAGCCGGGTGGGGCCGTGAGCGGCCCGCCGGCCGCGGCCTGGGGCTTGCCGTGCACCACAGCTTCGTTTCCTATACCGCCATCGTGTTAGACGTGGAGGTCAACGACGCCGGTGAAGTCACCATCCACAGCGCCGACATCGCCTTTGATTGCGGGCCCCAGGTCAATCCCGAACGCATACGCTCCCAGATGGAAGGCGCCTGTGTTATGGGAATCGGCATCGCCATGCACAGCGAGATCACGCTAAGCGAGGGGCGCGTCGAACAGGACAACTTCCACCAGTACCAGATCCCGCGCATCACCCATGCCCCGCGCAGCATCCG
>JBBDSI010000366.1:0-2611 GCA_040905005.1 Pseudohongiellaceae bacterium | reverse complement strand
CCGCCTGAAGGCTTACCCTGCCGACCGAATATCAGTCACACTAGCAACCTGCGAGTGTCCACCCAGGAGCCAACCACTATGTCGTCGCCGAACCCGACTCCCTATCGAGCCATGCCGTGCCGGCACCTGCCTGCCCTGCTTACCGCAGGTTTATTGGCCCTGCTCGCTCTCACCCCGGCCAGCGCCGACCAGCGCACCGACGAAGGCATGTACATCAGTGCCAGCGTGGGCCAGAACCGCATCCAGTCCGGCCTGCCGGAGCAGAGCAACACGCTGCTCAAGGCCGCCTTCGGCTGGCAGTTTTTCCCCAACCTGGGCCTGGAAGTCAGCTACAACTACTTCAAGGACTTCCCCGGCCCCACGCCGGCATTTTCCGACTTCTCTCCCGCCGGCGCCTCCGTCACCGCCATCGGACAGCTGCCGCTGTCGCGGACGGTCGCGGTGTTTGCCAGAGGGGGGCAATTCTGGTGGAGCGCCAAGTCCGACTTTTCCTTCTTCAACCGCTCCGGCGGGCCCAACCAGACCGGCACCGTGCGCTTCAGCGAGGCCGCGTGGCTGCTGGGGGTGGGCGGCAGTTATGAACTCACGCCGCAGTGGGAACTGGAACTGGAGTACAACTACTACGATTTCTCCGTCGACCGCCTGAGCGGATTCGACAGTAGTACCGGCGCCCTGGTGCTGTCGCTGAAGTGGGAGCTATAGTCTCGCCCGGCATCAATGGCCAGACGGGGCGCGAGCCTCAGAACCCCGATCCCAGGCCGGTACTGACCTCGGGACGCCCCGATCCAGGGGCGAAAACGTTCCCCCTGAAACGTCCAGCCACCCGCCAGCCCGCATTGACCCCCATCAACCCCAATCTCACGAAACGCTTGATAATCCCGCCAGAAGCCACCATCTTCCTGACAAGGCGGGCATTTGAAGCCCGCTCACCGACAGGGCCAGGCACCTAAACACAATGGAATTCAAGGACTACTACGACATCCTCGGCGTCGCCGAAGACGCGGACAAGGCCGACATCAAGAAGGCCTACCGCAAGCTCGCGCGCAAGTACCACCCGGACGTGAGCAAGGAGAAGGACGCCGAGAGTCAGTTCAAGGAGGTCGCCGAGGCCTTCGAGGTGCTCGGCAATGACGAGCGCCGCGCCGAGTATGACCAGCTCCGCAAATACGGCCGCAAGGGCGAGTCCTTCACCCCGCCCCCGGGCTGGACCGGCGCCGGGCAAGGCGGCCGCGCCGGGGGCGGCGGCTTCGAGTTCGCCGACGGCGGCGACTTCTCCGAGTTCTTCTCCAGCATCTTCGGCGGCGGCGGCTTCGGCCGCGCCGGCGCCCACGCCCGCTCCAGCCGCGGCTTCGACTCCAGCGAGGACTTCTACTCCCGCCGCGGCCAGGACGTGGAGATCGACCTGCCCGTGTTCCTGGAGGACACCCTCAGGGACGAGCAGAAGACCATCAGCTACAAGATGCCCAAATACGACGGCTCCGGCGCCGTCACCGAGGTGAAGAAGACCCTGAAGGTGAAGATCCCCAAGGGCGTGGTCGACGGCGAGCGCATCCGCCTGAAGGGCCAGGGCGGCCCCGGCTTCGGCAAGGGCGCCGCCGGCGACCTGTACCTCAGAATCAAGCTGGTGCCGCACCCGCTCTATGACGTGGTGGGCCACGACCTGCACCTGACCCTGCCCATCGCCCCCTGGGAGGCGGCCCTGGGCGCCAAGATCACTGTGCCCACCCTCACCGGCAAAATCAGCCTGACCATCGACCCCGGCAGCCAGACCGGCAAGCGCATGCGGGTGAAGGGCAAGGGCCTGCCCGCCAAGACCGACCAGGGCGACCTGTACGTGATCCTGAAGGTGGTGATGCCCGAGAAGATCGATGACAAGAGCAAGGCCCTGTGGGAGCAGCTCAAAGACACCGGCAAGTTCGACCCCCGGGAAGAACTGAGGAGGCAGTCCGCATGAGCGAGACCGAACTGATGCTGCATCTCAGAGAGCTGTGCGAGGAACTGGACCTGCCCCGCGACGCCTGCGTGACACTGGTGGAACACGGCCTGATCCGCCCCCAGGGCAAGCGCCCGGAGGACTGGCGCTTCGACATCACCAGCGTCAGCGTCGTCCGCCGCGCCGTGCGCCTCAGGCGCGACCTGGACCTGGAATGGTCCGCGGTGGCGATGGTGGTGGACCTGCTGGAGGAGCGCGACCGGCTGCGGGCGGAACTGGAAGTGATGGAACAGCGCTTGAACCGGTTCCTGGCGGACTAGGGGCAAATTCTTGACAAAAGGCCCGCAAATCGCCAAAATTCGCGGCCTTTCGCCCCTCCGACCGCTATAGGAACAGGTGCCGCGAAAGCGCTAGAATTCACTGCCTACGAGAGGATTCACCAGAGAATCCGGCAGAGTGTAGAGGGTTTCGAGGGTGCGGTAGCTGGGAATTTTATAAGCCATTTTGAGCGCAGGCGTACAAGCAGTACGTTGAGCATCAAAATGGCTTATAAAATTTTCAGTTGCCGTGCCATCGGAAGCCGTTCAGTACAAAGGCTATGTAGCTCAGTTGGTTAGAGCACAGCATTCATAATGCTGGGGTCGCTGGTTCAAGTCCAGCCATAGCTACCATCTTTTA
>JBBDSI010000365.1:0-2613 GCA_040905005.1 Pseudohongiellaceae bacterium | reverse complement strand
GATTGGGGGCTGGGCCCGGATTTACGGCGTGTCCCGATTGGACTTACCCTCTCTCCGCCCCAACATGCACGGATTGCATTTCAAACTGAGCCACTACCCAACTTCTCTCTATGCTGGCCGCGGACCAGGAAACTGCTACCATATCGCCATCGCTATGAGTCCGAAGCCCAAGCCTTGCCCAGTCCCTCCAACAATGCGCCCACACCCGATTACGACGTACTGATCGTCGGCGCCGGTATCTCCGGCATCAGCGCCGCCTGTCACCTGCGCATGAATTGCCCCGATCGTCGATTTCGCATCGTTGAGGCGCGTGACAGTTTCGGTGGCACCTGGGACCTGTTCCGTTATCCGGGCATCCGTTCCGACAGTGACATGCACACCTTCGGCTTCTCTTTCAGGCCCTGGACCAGTCCCGTGGCCCTGGCCGACGGCCCCTCAATTCTGGCCTATCTCGAGGACACCATCAAAGAATACGACCTGGCGCCTGACATCGATTTCGGGAGGCGCGTGGTCGCTGCAAGCTGGTCGGACGACGATCGCTACTGGACCGTGACGCTGGATTCGGGCGACGGTGACCGGCAACAACTGAGCTGCCGGGTGCTGTTCATGTGCAGCGGCTACTACCGATACGATGCCGGCTACACACCTGAGCTGCCGGGCCTTCAGGATTTCCGGGGAACCCTGGTGCATCCGCAGCACTGGCCGGAGGGGCTGGATTACCGGGGCAAACGCATCGCCGTGATCGGCAGCGGTGCCACCGCCGTGACCCTGGTGCCGGCGCTCGCCGGGCAGGCCGCGAAAGTGGCCATGATCCAGCGCTCGCCCACCTGGGTGGTCTCGCTCCCCCGTGAAGACCGGCTGGCGAAACTGACGAACCGGCTACTGCCCCAACGCTGGGCTTACAGAATCACGCGCTGGCGCAATATCCGCCTGCAGAACTTCATCTACAAGCGCTCCCGCAACAAGCCTGCGAAGGTGCGCAGGCTGCTGCTGCGGCTCGCGCGCAAACACCTGGGCGAAGATTTCGATGTGCAGACCCACTTCACGCCGGACTACGACCCCTGGACCCAGCGCATGTGCCTGATACCCGACGCCGACCTGTTCCTGGCGCTGCGCAGTGGCAAGGCGGCGGTAGTCACGGGGGAGATAGATCACATCGGCGCGGACGCCGTGCACATGCGTTCGGGAGAGGCGATTCAGGCGGATATTCTGGTGACCGCCACCGGGCTGCAGCTGCAGTTACTGGGCGGGGCGGAGTTCACCCTCAACGGCGAGCCCATCGACTTCAGCGAGCGCATCGCCTACCAGGGCATGATGTATTCCGGCGTACCCAATCTCGTGCAGACCTTCGGCTACATCAATGCGTCGTGGACGCTGCGGGCGGACCTGAACTCCCGTTTCGTCTGCGACATGCTCAATCACATGCGGGCCACGGGCACGCAAGTCTGCACGCCCGTCCTCAGTGAAGAAGAGCGCACGATGCCCACCCGGGACTGGGTGACCGACTTCAATCCGGGATACTTCCAGCGCGCCCTGCATCTGTTTCCCCGTCAGGGCACGCACGTTCCCTGGCGCAATACACAGAACTACCTGCTGGACCGCAAGCTGCTCCGCCGGGCGGCGGAGCAGAGCGACTCTCTCAGCTATCGCTGACGCGTTCAGTCGTCCAGCGGCACGAAGGCGAGTGAGTAGTTGGGGTTCATGGGGATGACCAGCTGATGCTGCGTCGAGTCATAGCACATGGACGCCGCGCTGGGGATGCCCTCGGCGATGATCTCCGCTTCTTCTCCGGACCGGATGCGCGAGACACTGCCGAAACGCACGCTGCTCACGTACTTGGTGCCGTCGTCAAGAATGACGAGGCCATCGTTGCCGCCTTCCACCGCCTGTTCGATGCGCAAGACGTCACCGTCGGTGTCGTAGGTGATCACGTTGTTATCGTTGATATTCACAACCACGACATTGCCGTCCGGATCGATCGCCACGCCATTGGGCGCCGCCAGCGGTGCTCCCTCGGCGAAAACGGATACCTCGCCGCTTGCGGTCACCTTGTAGATCGACTCGGGCGCGCGGGTGTTAGAGATATAGGCGGTGCCATCTTCCGCCACGCCAATACCGTTCAGGATGGTCGAGCCCGGTACCGCGATCGAGCGCATGGGCTGACCGGTCTGCAGATTAAAGCGACGCAGATGCCCCGTATCGACTGTATAGAGCACATCACCCTGAATGGCGCTGCCCAGCGGATGGTGCAGTTCCAGGCCATCCCGGGTCTGGCCTATCCATTTCGGCGTGTGCACGCTGCCGTCCGGATGAATCAGCGACACATGACCGTCATTCTCCGTGCCGTCTCCCGGGCCACCCGCGTTCATCGCCAGGATGAGATTGCGTGCGGGGTCGAAGGTACAGCTCTCGGTGAAATGGAAACCGCCATAGACCTTGACGTTGTCCGACATCGGCACCCGCTCACCACCTTCATTGACCGCACCAAGCGGCATGCCCGCCTGAAAACCCTGGCCCTGGACACTCTGGGCGAGACCCAGCGGAAGACCCAGTAACGCGATGGATGACAACAAAAGACTTTGGCGAAACTTCATGATATCGACTCCTTGATAC
>JBBDSI010000364.1:0-2632 GCA_040905005.1 Pseudohongiellaceae bacterium | reverse complement strand
CCTTCATCGCGAGCCCGTTCAGATGGCAGCGATCCTCCGCCACCAGCTTGCTGATAAAGGCCGGGCGCCACAGTGGTTTAAAGCTGTGCGTATCACTCAGGGTGGCGAGGCAGCCGAACAGGGTGTTGACGAAGACCAGCCCGCCGTTACGGTCGACCGCCATGTCGTGAATATCCAGATCGCCGGTGGTGTAGCCCACCTGCGGCACGTACAGCCGGTCATAGCCGTCCTGCTGCTGCCCGGCGTCGAGGACATTCTCGAAGCGCCAGACCTGATACAGGCTGCTCATGTACAGACCGTTGGCCGTGGTACACAGCCCCATGCAACGATTGAAGCTGCGCTCGAACACGGAGAGCTGGTCGTCGGGCTTGAGGCCGATGAAGTACAGCTTGCCGATCTGATAAGTGGTCAGGGCAATGGCTAAGTTCTGCTCGGCCAGCCAGGACAGCATCTGGGGGGAGGCAGTGACTTCAAGCATTGACGGTCGCTGTTGGCTGGTATCCATGTAATTCCTGAATATCTGGTGCTTGAATGTTGCGGGACTTAACAAATCTCCGTCGCCAGATTCGGGTTTTCGCCGTGCCCTGGATCGGAGTCTGACCTTTCTTGCCGGCTCCAGCCAACGTTCGCAGGCGCACGTTAGGGTAATACCCTGAATGCCCCCCGTAAATCCCCTGCATTCCCTGGCCATGTGCGTTACCGCACCGTTACCCATTCGTTACCTGCCTACATTCAGGTTTCCAAGGGTATTCATTGAAGCGGATTGTCGTTTGGCAGTTTGTCGTGTGAGCGGCAGCGAATCCGCGAGAGACCACTGTAACGACTGCGTGACAGTCCTGTAACCAGCGTTTCTCTACCCTACGCGTGCCATTTTGCCACTATCTGATCAGGAGTTTGCATGTTTACAGGAAAACCACCTAGCCACATCGTTCAGCAGGTCATCCTGCTGGCCACCGGGAACCCTGGTTCCGCACAAGCCCGCGCCGAATTGTTGAATCTCTACGAGACGCGCGGTAACTGGACCGAAGTCGGCGCCATCATCGACGCCTACATGAACTCGCTGCTGGCCAGCAACGGCAACACCGTGGCGTCCCTGATCCAGGATATGGCGAAAAATGCGCTGGGCATGAACCTGTCGCTGGAGGAGACGCAACAGGCTATTCCGGCCCTGGTTGCCAGCGGCATCGACACCTGGGCCAAGCTGTTTGCCTTTGTGATCGCTGGTGTTTTCGGCGAACACGCGGAAATTTTCGACAACCGGGCAGAGGGTGCCAACCAGTTCGCCGATCTGCTGACCAGCATGAACAAGGATGCCGACTACAACGGTAGTCAGGCGCTCGCTGCGGCGAAGGAATGGGTGAGCGGTATCGGCGCCAGCGAGGAGTCGCAGCAGGCGGCAGTCGCTGCTGCCGACGAGCTAATCGCCCGCTTCATCGACGGCGATGTGCAGGGCACCGCGATGGACGGCTACGTTGCCGGCGCTACCGTATTCATCGACGTCGACGGCGACGGCGAATTCGATGCCGACGAACCTTCCACACTAACCGATGCGAACGGCAACTTCCTGTTCGAAGGCGACCTGCCCTCTGGCACCCTCATCGCCACTGGCGGCACCGATCTTGCCGCCGCCCTGCCCTTCGCAGGGAAGCTGAGCGCGCCCGCCGGCAGTGTAGTCCTCACCCCGTTGACGACACTAACGCAGCAGATGATGGCAGCCAATCCCGGGCAAACCGCGGGCGACGTCGAGGCCCAGTTGTTTGCCGCGTTTGATCTGCCTGCCGTGGACCTGTCCAGCTACGATACGATCCAGAGCGGTCTCGATGCCTCTGCCTCCCATGCGCAACAATTGCTTGCCGTGCAGGTCCAGGCCGTCACGTCGCAGGTGCTCAACGTGCTGAATGTCAGCGCTGCGCTATTGAACAATCTTCAGCCTGGCGACGCTGCCAACACACAGGCAGGCATGACCGCGCTGATCGCCGCGCTGAATACTGCGGCTGCCGCGAACTCCACCCTCGATCTCGCCAATGCCGATACGCTTGCCGCGCTGTTTATGGACGCCGCCGCGGCCGCCGGCGTCATCAGCGCTGAAAGCACGGCCGCAGAACTCGCCGCCGTCGAAGCGCTGGCCGAGCAGACTGGCCAAAGCCTGGAAGGCATCAATGCACTGACACAGGAGGCGGTCGACGCCTTTGCCGCAAACCCCGATGGCAGCGTCGTGGATGCACTTTCCGACGTGTTCCGGCTGCAAATTCTGACGCAGACTCGTCTGGTCTCCGAGATCGAAGCGAATACCAGCGGCGATTTGAGTACCATCATTACAAATTTCAGTGGCGACAGCCTGGTGGATAATGCCAGCAGGCTCGAGCCCGGTAACCTCGACGCCGAGATACCAATTAGCAAGGGTACGGTAACCAATGGTGGGGAAGAGGCGAGTCCGCCGGCACCATCACCGGAACCATCACCGGCGCCATCACCGGCGCCATCACCGGCTCCACCACCGCCTCCGCCCACAGTGACCGTTGCGCTGGCGGATGACACCGGCAGCAGTGGCAGCGATGGTATCACCAGCAATGGTCTGGTGAACGTGAGTGGCCTCGAAACGGGCGCCACCTGGGAATACAACGTCGATGGC
>JBBDSI010000363.1:2663-16141 GCA_040905005.1 Pseudohongiellaceae bacterium | reverse complement strand
AACTCGCAGAGCAGCGCCAGACGCGAATCCACCGGTTGATAGTGCAGGAGAAAGTACAGCGCCGCGCTTGCCGCATCCGGCTGCGTGAGTGCCGCTTGTTGTGACCGTGTCGGCGCGGTCCGCTCCTCACCCTCGCGTTGTTCTCGCCTGGACGGGCGCAGGGCATCGGCGAGCAGTTCGCGCGCGGAGCCCGCTGCGCGCGCCGGCGGCTTCCCGGGCGCGGCGCTCGGCGGGGACGCGGCCGTGTCGGCGGCGGCTGGCGGCGGTAATTCGTAGGCGGGGGAAGGCGCCGCGCCCGCTAGCGCGCGCCGCGGGTAATACACCTCGATCCCCATGGCTTGCAGGTAGGCCTGGCGCCTTTGCTCTTTGAACATGCGTAGTCTGGCTGTTGCAGTGATTGGGATTCGCGAACCGGCCTGCGGGTGGGAAGCGTGCCAGGGCCCGATGGCGCCGCGACAAATATACTGAATAGTCGGGTCCGGCTCAACCTGGCGGTTCGCCTTCTGACTAGATACCCCGGGGTCGTCTGGACATCGGCGCTAGCATCGATAGTGGCCTGGGTTGAAAAACATACCGTACTTGCCAGGCTGCGAGAGGTTTGAAGTCACTGTCCATTCATGGTTGAATCCGCCTTCTTCGCCCCACGAGAGTCGCCATGAGAGCCATTCAATGCCAGTCCTACGGTCCGCCGGAAAACCTGGTCCTGGCGGAGGTGGCAGACCCCGTCGCGGGTGAGAACGAGGCCGTGGTCGATGTGCATGCCGCCTCGCTCAATTTCCCCGATACCCTGCAGATCCAGGGCAAGTACCAGTTTCAGCCGCCGCTGCCCTTCACGCCCGGCTCCGAGGTGGGCGGCGTCATCGCCGAGGTCGGCCCCGGCCTCGAGGGCTTCAAGGTGGGCGACCGGGTCATGGCGACTCCGGGAATCGGCGGCCTGGCCGAGAAGGTGGCGGTCAAGGCCGACGGTCTGCGCAAAATCCCCGCACGCATGGATTTCAGGACCGCGGCCGGTTTCGCCATGGTCTATACCACCTCCTACTACGCCCTGAAACAACGGGCACAGCTGCAGCCGGGCGAGACACTGCTCGTGCTGGGCGCCAGCGGTGGCGTCGGCCTGGCGGCGGTGGAACTGGGCAAGCTGATGGGCGCACGGGTGATCGCCGCCGCCAGTTCCGAGGAGAAGCTGGAATTCGTGCGCCACTACGATCCCGACGAAACCATCGATTACGGGGATGGCGAGCTGAAGGAAAAGGTGAAGGCTCTCACCAATGACCGCGGCGCCGACGTGATCTACGACCCGGTGGGCGGTGATCTGTTCGATCAGTGTTGTCGCTGCATCAACTGGAATGGCCGCCTGCTGGTAGTCGGCTTTGCCAGCGGCCGCATCCCCGAATACAAAGCTAACCTGGCGCTGCTCAAGGGCGCTTCCATGGTGGGCGTGTTTCTCGGCCGCTTCCGCAAGGAAGAACCGGAGCAATACGAGAAGAATTTCGCCGAGCTTCTCTCCCTGTATGAAGACGGCAAACTCAAGCCCATCGTGACCCGGACCTTCGCCCTGGAGGACTACGCGGACGCCTTCAACGTCTTCACCCGGCGCCAGGTCATGGGCAAGGTCACCATCGAAGTCAGACCCGGGCAGACCTAGGAAGTCCCGTCCATGCTCAGCGATGCCGAACTGCGCCGCGACCTGGCGCAACTGAAAGACATAGCCGCCGCCCACAAAGCCCCGGGGCAACCCCTGGCCACCCACCGGGAGACCATCGCCGGACAGGCCTGTGACGTCTTCAGTCACATTCCGGGTAATCTGGGTGAGCTGTATGAGCTCGGCCTGGCGCGGGCCGAGCTCGACTTCCTGGTCTACCAGGACGAGCGCTTCACCTTCGCCGAGTCCCTCGACCGCGCCCGGCGCCTGGGCCGGATACTGATGGAACGCTACGGCATCCGGCGCGGCGACCGCGTCGCCGTCTGCGCCCGCAACTCCCCCGAATGGTGCCTGACCTACATGGGCGTGACCCTGATCGGTGCGATCATCGTGCCGATGAACTCCTGGTGGCGGGGCCCGGAACTGGAGTATGGCTTGCGCGACAGCGGCAGCCGCCTGTTGTTCGCCGACGCCGCCCGCCGGGAACAGGTGGCGCCCTACCTGGCGCCGCTGGGCATCGAGGTCGTGTGCATCAAGCCCGCAGAGCCGGCGCCGGACGAGCCCGAGTTCTACAGCCTGCTCGACGGCGTCGCGCCACTCACGCCGACAGAAATCGCCGCGCTCGCGGTACGGGCCGACGACGATGCCTCGATCATGTACACCTCGGGCTCCACCGGCGAGCCCAAGGGCGTGCTGTCCAGTCATCGCGCCATACTCAGCGCCCTCTACACCTGGAAGTTCGTGCGCGAGATCAACGAGATCCTGCGCCCGGAGCTGGTGGAGGAGAATCCCGAATTCGAACCGGCCATCCTCTGCAACGTGCCCCTGTTTCACGTCACCGGCAGTCACGCCCAGTTCCTCGCCAGCTTCGTCAATCAGCGCAAGTTCGTCATGATGTACAAGTGGGATGCGGACAGGGCGCTGGAGCTGATCGAGGCCGAGCGCATCTCGGTCTTCCACGGCGTGCCGACCATGACCTGGGAACTGATGCACGCCAAAGGGTTCGCGCGGACGGACCTGTCCAGCCTGCGCAGCGTGCAGAGTGGCGGCGCCCCGCGACCGCCGGAACACCTCGCCCTGATGCTGCGCAGCTTCCCGGACAAGGCCCTGCCCGGCCTGGGCTACGGCCTCACCGAAACCAACGCCATCGGCGCCATCATCACGGGCAAGTTCTACGAGGCCAGGCCCAACAGCACCGGCCGCCCCTCGCCACCGGTGACCGAGGTACGCATCGCGGGCGATGACGGTGAGGCGTTGCCCGGCGGCGAGATCGGCGAGATTTGTATCCGGGGGCCGAGCCTGATGAAAGGCTACTGGAACAAGCCCGAGGCCACCGCCGAAGCCATCCGCGGCGGCTGGTTCCACACCGGTGATGTCGGCATGCTGGACGAACTGGGTTTCCTGATCATCCTGGACCGGGCCAAGGACATCGTCATCCGCGGCGGCGAGAACATCGGCTGCGCCGAAGTGGAATACGCCCTCAGCGAACACCCGGCGGTGGCGGAAGTCTCGGTCTACGGTATTCCCGATACCCGCCTCGGCGAGGTGCCGGTGGCCACGGTCATGCTGAAGCCTGGCGCCAGTGTCGGCGAGCAGGCACTCAAGGACTTCCTGGTCGAACGCATCGCGCCCTTCAAGATTCCTCACTTGATCCGCTTCCAGACCACGCAGCTCCCCCGCCTGGCCACCGGCAAGATCGCCAAGAAACTGCTCCGCCTGGAGACCCTCGAGAGCCTGGGAAGCCTGGAGAGCCTCGCCGACACCTGATCCGACGGCCGCGATCCGGGGCCTGCGAACATCCCACGAATCTTCTTTAAATTGTCATATTTTTGTTCTAGAGTGCGGGCCGTAGAGCTGCCTCAGGCATACTACTTTTTGTGATTCAGGCGCTTTTATTGCTGGAGATTATCCCCATGAATAACGATAGCGTTGTTGAGACCTGGACAAAAGGTAAGCACCCTGCTTCCACGTTGAGTAAGAGGCGATCCATGAAAGAGCAGAAATGGGATGAATTCGACAGTTCGAAGGAGTTTCTCGAGGCCTCGGTCCTGACAACGGACGAGTCCGAAGACGAGGCTCCATCAGCAATCAGCACCGGCAAAACCCGGGTGACCGAATTGCGCCGCCGCATCGAAGAACGGCTGGAGAGCAAGCGCATCGCCCTGGAATATGACTACCTGATGCTGGAAGAATTCGAGCTGGCGGACGAGTTTTCCGAAAGCTTCGAAAGCGTCGAAAGCGTCGAAAGCGGGGACAACCTGCAGTAATTCAGGCGCGCCGTCTGCAGGCCAGCGGGTAGTGGCTCAGCTTGAAAACATTACCGGATTGCCGGGCACCAATCTGTATTTCAACTGAGCCACTTCCCGCCGGAGACATGTCTGGATTAAGCAGCGGGTCCTGCGTATGATTGGGCGCTTAGTGTGATCGCGGTACCCGTATGACCTATTGTGTAGCAGTCTCCGTCGACGCCGGCATGGTGTTCTGTTCAGACTCCCTGACCAACGCTGGCATCGACCAGGTCTCGACCTACTCCAAGATGTTCCGCTTCGCCCTCGATGGCGAAAAAGTCTTCGTTATTCTCACCGCCGGTAATCTCGCCACGAGCCAGGCTACGATCGCCAAGATCAAGAGCGACATCAAGCAGGGCGCCAAGGACAATCTGCTGAGCATGACCAGCGTGGAAGAGGCGGCGGACTATGTCGGCGACGTCAGCCATGAGCAGCAGGAGAAGCGCGCGACCAAGAGCAAGCGTTTCGAGGCCAGTTTCATCATCGGCGGTCAGGTTCGGGGCAGCAAGCACGAGATCATTCTCATCTATCCCGAAGGCAATCACATCACCACCTCCGCAGACACACCCTTTCTGCAGATCGGGGAAAGCAAGTACGGCAAGCCTATCCTCGATCGTATCCTCACTCCCGACCTGAACCTCGACACCTCCGCGCTGTGCACCCTGGTGTCCATGGATTCCACCATGCGCAGTAACCTCAGCGTCGGCCCTCCGATAGAGTTGCTGCTCTACAGGACCGATACGCTGACACTGGACAAGCCCCTGCGCTTCGAATCAGACAGCGACTTTCTGCGTGACCTCAAGCGCAGCTGGGATCAGCGCCTGAAAGATGCCTTCAGGCAGATGCCACCCCTGTCCTGGGCGACGAACTGGGATAAATCAGGTCATGGACAAAGCGGAGCTTAGCCATCGTCAGTGCTGACAGGGTGAAGGGATAGGCGTCTTCCAGTCCCATGCTGCGGTTCAGCGAATTCATCATGACGGACAACTCCGACCATTTCGCCAACAGGTCGTCGATGTCATCAAAGTGGGCTGAACCCTGGTGCAGATTGTATTCGCCGGCGGTCTCCAGCGTATCCAGCATGTGCAGGTAGTGAGCCCAGACCTCCGCCCAATCTTCCCACGGGTGGGACTGGGCGTAGTGACTGATCATGGCCGGGTTGCGCTGCATGGTAGCCTTGTTGGCATAGTAGTATTTCAGCGCCGAGGCGTAGTCCATGCGCTCGTCGCCAAACAGCTCGCGAAAACGCTCGATATGCTGCGACCCACTGACCAGGACGGTGAAATAGTAGTGGCCGCTCTCGTGGCGAAAGTGGCCGAGCAGAGTTCGGTACAACTCGCCCGTGAACTGCCGCGTCATCTCCCGGCTGACGTGATCCGCCTCGACAATGTTGATGGTAATCAGGCCGTTGTCATGGCCGGTGGAGACATGCTCTTCGTAGACGTTGGGATTGGTGCGCTTGTCCTCGATGAACTGGAAGGCCAGGCCGCCCTTCTCCACCTTTTTGCCCTGCACGGGCAGCTTCAGAGACAGCAATGAATAGATCAGTCGGCGCTTGGCATGTTCCAGGCTCTTCCACCAACGGCGCCGTTTGGCCACCATCAGGTTCGGAATGGTGTGATTGAGACTGCAGGATAGACAGTAGGAGGATCCCGGTTCGGTCAGCAGCCAGTTACAGAGGTCGTAGTCGAGCGCATTCCTGCATAGGGTCAGTGGCACCACCGTGCCGTCCTCCAGGACTCGTTCGGGCAGGGTATACATGGCACTCGAGAGCGGGTCGTAACCGACCTGCTTGCCGCAATTGAGGCAACGGGTGTTTTCAAAAAAGAGTGTTTGCCCACAGGCACACTTGAAGTTTTTCACGAATTACTTGTTCGGCAGGAACCAGGTGTCGGCTATTTTGAAATGAATCTCGGCGAGTTCCTTCTGCAATTCATCGATATACCGGAGCAGGCCTTTGCCCAGTAGTTTTGCGATATCGCCTTCCCGTACCAGACGCCGGGTCTTGTCCACCTGCCATTTCACCTTGCCACTATTAGGCAGCTTCTGCAGGACCTTGACCAACGTGGTGAGATTGTGGGCAGTGGCGCGCGGGAATTCCTCGTCCTGCATCAGGTAGCGTACTACGTCCTCACCGCGAATACGCTCTCGCACATGTTGCCGATACATCTGGTAGGCGCTCTGGGAGCGCAATACGTTCATCCAGAGGATGTTCTCGAAGGGCGCCCTGCTGCTGTCGTCAGAGTCGGTCTTGATAACAGGCTCCAGCAGGTCTCTGGTGCCTACATCCACGATCCTCGTAGTCATGTCCGCCCTCTCCAGGCTGCGTCCAAGGCGGAAGAAACTGTAGGCATCGTCCCGGCTCATGCTGCCGCTGAGCAGGCCGGTGATCTGCTGGCAGCACGCAATGAGCCCCTCCAGCAGTTCATGCCTCGGCCCCCTGGCCACGGCATTGTCGGCCTGATCCCGGGCCAGGTAATAGAGATTGTTGATCAGTTCGAAGGCCTCGGTGGGCATGACCTCCCGGGTAGTACGGGCGTTTTCCCGCGTCAGCGCGAGGTTGTCAAGAATCGACTGACCGTTGCGCTCCGACAGCAGGAAGCGGATCACATTGCGTTCCGATTGCTGCTTGTAACGCCTGGCGAATGTTTTCTCAGTGCCGGAGATCTGTACCAGCGTGTGCCAACCGAGCTTGGTGCCCCGGGGCATGTCCAGCAACAGCGTTGAGTAGACACTCAACAGGCGCGCCGTGTTCTCCACGCGTTCCAGATAGCGTGCCTGCCAGTAGACCCGTTCCGCGACTCGAGACAGCAACATCAGTCGTCCCCCACTATCCAGGTGTCCTTGCTGCCGCCGCCCTGGGATGAATTCACGATGTAGGAACCCTTCACCATCGCGACCCGGGTCAGTCCACCGGGAGTGACATAGGTCTTCTCACCCTGCAGGATGAACGGGCGCAGGTCCACGTGGCGCGGCTCCACGACCCGCTCTCCCAGGATGGGTACCGTGGACAGAGAGATCAACGGCTGCGCCATGTAGTTGCGCGGGTTGGCCTTGATCCGGCGGGCAAATTCGGCAAGTTCCGCAGCCGTGGCCTGTGGACCGATCAGCATGCCGTAACCGCCCGATTCATTGGCCGGCTTGACGACGAGCTTGTCGAGATTCTTCAGCACATGGTCACGCTGGGCCTTGTCCGTACACAGATAGCTGGGCACATTGGGAATGATCGCCTCCTCACCCAGATAGTACTTGATGATCTCCGGCACGTAGGTATAGATGATCTTGTCGTCGGCGACGCCCGCGCCCGGCGCATTGGCCAGCGCCACATTGCCCTTCACCCAGGCCCCGAACAGACCTTTGACTCCGAGCACCGAGTCCTTGTTGAATACCTCGGGATCGAGAAACAGGTCGTCGATACGCCGGTAGATCACATCCACCGGCGCCAGGCCGTCGATGGTGCGCATGAAGACCCTGTCGTCCTCCACCACCATATCGCCGCCCTCGACCACCTCCGCGCCCATGCGCTGAGCGAGGAACGAGTGTTCGAAGTAGGCCGAGTTGAATATACCCGGGGTCAGGACTACCACTTCCGGATTCTTGACCTGGCGCGGAGACAACGAGGCCAGCATATCGAACAACTGCGTCGGATACTCGGTGACCGGCCGGATGTCGTAGTTGTTCTCGAACAGCTCCGGGAAAACCCGCTTTATGACGCGGCGATTCTCCAGCATATAGGAGACTCCGGAGGGCACCCGCAGATTATCCTCGAGCACATGGAACTGGCCGTTCCCGTCCTTGATCAGATCGGAGCCGCAGATGTGCGCCCAGACCCCGTACTTGGGCTTGATGCCTACACACTGCTTGCGGAAATTTACGGAATTGAGAATCAGTTCCCTGGGTACGACCTTGTCCTTGAGAATCTTCTGGTCGTTGTACAGGTCGTTGATGAAGCAGTTCAGTGCCCGCACACGCTGCTCGAGCCCCAGGCTGGTGCGGTCCCATTCGCGTGAACCGATGAGGCGCGGGATGATGTCCATGGGCCATTCGCGATCGATATTGCCGGCATCGCTGTAGACCGTGAAGGAGATACCCATGGTCTTGATGGCGAGTTCCGCCGCAGTCTTTTTCTGCAGCAACTCTTCATGGGTCAGGGAACGCAGATAACTGGCGAGGCGCCGGGCATGTTTGCGGGCATAGCCGGGGCTGCTGATCAGCTCGTCGTAAAAATCACCCGGGTTGTAGGACTTCCAGTTAACACGCATAGCGACGGGCAGTTAACAACTTTGTTGAAATCGGCAGGTAAGTCATCGTTGCGGACAAGCATATCATAATGGATGGCCCACTGGCGTTACAACGGCCAGACCCACAATAGCATCGGCACCGAGACGATGACGATGATGATCTCCAGCGGCAGCCCCATGCGCCAGTAGTCACCAAACTGATACCCGCCCGGACCCATAATCAGTGCGTTGTTCTGATGTCCAATGGGGGTCAGGAAGGCGCAGGAGGCGCCCACCGCCACCGCCATGAGAAAGGCATCGGGGTTGAGATTCAGGGACAGCGCAATGTTGTAGGCGATGGGGGCCATGAGGATAGCGGTCGCGGCATTATTCAACACGTCCGAGACCGTCATCGTGATCACCAGCAACAACACGAGGAGCACTACGGGTGACAGGTCGCCGCCCACGGCCAGGATACCCGAGACCAGGAGATCGGTGGTGCCGGTGGTCTCCAGGGCGGTGCCGAGCGGGATCATGGCGCCGAGCAAGACCACGACCGGCCAGTTCACGCCCTCATAGAACCCCTGTATCGGCAGGATGCGGCCCACGGCGAAAGCGACCGTGACCAGCCCCAGCGCCAGCTGGATGGACATCAGGCCGAGGGCCACGCACAGGATCGCCACGGCGAAGATGCCCAGCGCGGGCAGCGCCTTGTTGGACTTGCGCAGCGCCAGCGACCGCTGAGCGAGCGGATAACACTTCATCTTCGCCACCGCCTCCGACAGCTTGTCCTCTTCGCCGTGGAGCAGCAGCACATCGCCCACATAGAACTGAAAGTTACGCAGGATATCGCGGTGCGGCTTTCCCGAGCGGGAGGCGGCGATGAGGTTGACGCCATAGCTCGCATTGAAATTTATCTTCTCGGGAGTGGATCCGACGATCGTCGATTCGGGCGTTACCACGACTTCGATCACCTCCTTCTCCGCGGAGTGCAGCACACCGGCCACGCTATTCTGAGCCGTGTGCAGAGTCAGCTTGTGCGCCTTGGCAAACTTCTGCACATTTTCATTGCTGCCCTGGATCATCAGCCGCGTGCTGGCGCGCAAGTTCTGCTTGTCACTCAGGCGAACCACCTTGGTGAGCTTCTTGCGATACTCCATGGCAAGCAGGTCCATGCTCTTGCCGCGCAGCTTCTTCTTCAGCTCGCCACTGGTGATCTCCAGCAGATCGGAGTCCTTGGTGATCTTGAGTTCGAACAGGTAGCCCTCGACGTCGAACAACTCCAGGCCGGAGGTCTTCTGGCGCACCTTCACCAGGCGCCAGCCAACGAGCAGCATGAAGAGGATACCGACTAGGGCGACGACGCCGCCCACCGGTGTGAAGTCGAACATGGAGAAGGCCTCGCCCGTGACCTGCTGTCGATAGCTGGCGATGAGGATATTCGGCGGCGTGCCGATCACCGTGACCAGGCCGCCGAGAATGGAGCCAAAGGACAGGGGCATGAGAACCGTAGCCGGCGGCCGCCCCGCCTTGCTCGTGGACTGGATGGCGATGGGCATGAGTAGCGCCAGGGCTCCCACATTGTTCATGAACATGGAGAGGACAGCGGCGAGGAAGGTCAGCGCCGCGGTATGCAGGAATGGCTGACTCTGGAAGGGCTCCAGTATCGGCAGTATGTAATCGACCGCGCCCGATTGCGTCAATCCGTAACTGATGATCAACACCAGCACGACGGTGATCGTCGCCGGATTACCGAAACCCGAAAACAGCTCGTTCTGGGGGACTATGCCGAGCAGGCTCGCCAGGAACAATGCCGACAGGGCGACGATGTCGTAGCGCCACTTCCCCCAGACCAGCATGACCAGCAGACCGGCGAGCAGTAGCAGCAGAACGATCTGATCCTGACTCATCCTGACGTCCTGTCTCTTAAATAAAAGTTATTCATGGGACCGGCGTTGCCCGGGCTAGTCCTGCATGGCGATGATATCGAATGCCAGATTACCGACCCCGTCTACGCCTGCTTCGATATGGTCGCCGACCACGGTCGCGGCCACGCCGGCGGGAGTGCCGGTAAAGATCAGATCGCCGGCACAAAGGGCATAGAACTTCGACAGTTCGACGATAATGTCAGGTACCGACCAGATCATCTCGCTGATATCGGCCTGTTGCCGGCGCTGGCCGTTCACCTCGAGCCAGATCGCGCCCTGCTGCGGATGCTGATCGTGCACCGGGACGATGTCCGAGACGGGCGCCGAGGCATCGAAGCCCTTGGCCGTGTCCCAGGGCTTGCCCGCCTGCTTGGCGAGCGCCTGCAGGTCGCGGCGGGTGAAATCGATGCCCACGGCATAACCGAACACACAGGCCAGCGCCTCACTCAGCGCGATATCACGACCGCCCGAGCCGAGCGCCACGACCAGCTCCACTTCGTGGTGCAGGTCGCTGGTCGCCTGCGGATAGGGAACGGCGGCATTGCCGGTGACGACGGCGTCGGCCGGCTTGCTGAAGAACACCGGCGGGTTGGCACGGGAGTCTCCGCCCATCTCGCGCACGTGGTCGCTGTAATTCTGACCGACGCAGTAGATCCGGTGTACCGGAAACAGGGCGTCGAGACTCGTTACCGGAACTACCGGTAGCTCGGGAGGCGTGAAGAGATAGGTCATGGTGTTAGCCCGCTGCGCTCAGTGACGACAGCCCAGGTCCTCCTGCAAGGTAGTGGCAGCGCCCGGCGCCGCGGATGGAAACAGAGCGAAGCCGATGCGCGCCTCGATTCGCGCCAGGGTGCTGGCCTGGACGCAGAAGTCGGCATGCAGGGGCAGATCCCGGGGGAATTCGAAGGCTACCAGGCCGTCCGTACTGACGACCACCTTGAAGTAACCCTGCGGGTTGGCGGACAAAGGGCCCGTCACGACGTAGAGCACTCCGGTCCGGGCCGACAGCTCATTGATCGCCATCTCGAGGCGCGCCCAGCTACCCAGGCGCAGCGCCGGCGGCAATGGCGCCATGTTGCTCAGCTTATTCAATTCTTCCCAGTAAGGCGTGCCGGCGAAGCTGGACATGGGTGCGAGACGACCCCGGTCCTCGGGATTGATCAGGACCTCGTTGACCCGGTACTCGCGATCCTGGACATTACTAAGATCAGGCTGCACCAGTCGCGGCCCCTCAGCCTCCAGCAGTTCGTCCGGCACGCCGGAACGCAGCAGGCTGTCCGCCTCCCACCTTCGCGGCAGCAGCGAGGCAACCCCGACCGAGCCAGGCAATACCCGGTAGGCCACCCACTGCGCCAGTCCCGTCCCGGAATCGACAGAGGCGGCGTACAGGTGCCGCACCACGACCTCGTTGTCGGGGCCACCCGCTGGCGGGCAGGCGCCGCGACAGTGAGCAATATGCACCGTCTCCGCGGTGACGGGAATGGCCGGGATCAGCAGGGCGACGCTAGCCCATTGGATAAGGAATTTCTTTATGTACTTCATCACACTTGACCAGTATTTCATCATCCAGCTTGACCTCGAGTGCAGCCAGCGACTCTTCCAGTTGACCGGCATGGCGCGCACCGATGATGGTCGAGGCGACAAAATCGAAATGCATGCTCCAGGCCGTGGCCAGGGTGACCGGTGACATGCCCGCCTCCTGGGCGATCTCGAGGTAGCGGGCCGTGGCCGCCAGTGTACCCTCGTTGACGAAGCGTTTCGCCATCGCCTGCTGCCGCGGGTTGTCCTGATTCTGGTAGTCCCCGAAGCGGCTGTCTTGCGGTATCTCATCGCCATTGTACTTGCCGCTGAGCACACCGCCCCCGATTGGCGAATACGGCAGGAGGGACACCTGCTCCCTCCTGCAGACATTCGCCAGCTCGTCGAAGAAGCGGCGGTTGAGCAGCGAGAAATTATTCTGGATGGATTCGAAGCGCGCCAGGCCCTCGTAGCGGGCCACGGTATTGGCCTTGGTCAGGCCATAGGCGTTCTCGTTGGAGGTGCCGAGGTAGCGCACCTTGCCCGACTCCACGAGGCGATCCAGCGCCTCCATGGAGGCCTCTATCGGCACGACCGTGTCGGGCCAGTGCACCTGATACAGGTCGATGTAATCGATGCCGAGCCGGCGCAGACTGCCCTCCACCGCCCGCTCGATATGATGGCGGTCGATCGCGGTCAGGCCCTCGCGGATCGGCGGCACGAACCAGCCGGAGGCGGCGCCGGCCACCTTGGTGGCGATGATCAGGCTGTCGCGGGGCTTGTTCTTGATCCACTTGCCGAAGATCTCCTCGGTGAGACCGGCGAGTTCGGCGGTCGGCGGCACCGGGTAGACTTCCGCCGTGTCGTAGAAATTGATGCCGCGCTCATAGGCGGTATCGAGGATGCGAAAGGATTCATTCTTGTCGCTCCAGGTGCCGAAACTCATGGTCCCCATGCAGATCGGCGTGACCCGCAGTCCAGTGCGGCCGATATAACGGTACTCCATACTACTCCCTCTATCGTTTTGCTTTTTGTCGTGTTGTCAGTGTGTCCAGTCCGGGCTGGAAGCCCATGTTCAAGCTAGCGGCGGGCAGGCGTCTCCCAGATAGCCGCCGCCCCCGCAGTAGCCAGGGTCCTGTAATTGAATACGAATGCCGTCCGGATCGGTGAAGTAGAGCTCCGGCGTGCCGCCCTCGGCGCCGCCGCGATTGGGCATGCGCATGCTGATCCAGTGCATCAGCGCTTCGGTGTCGCCGCCGTCCGGTCGCGCCCGCAGTCCATAGTCGGTGAGCCGGGCGAGTATGCGCTCGACGTCGAAGTCGGTCACGCTGAAACAGACATGGTCGATGCGCCCTGGATTCTGCGGCGGGCCGGGCTGGGCGCCGCCGACGTACATCAGGAATTGAATGCCATCGCCGACCCCGATCACCGGTGAGCCCGGTCCCTGGTACGCCTGGAATGCCTTGCCGAAACTGCGCGTATGGAAGTCGTTGGCGCGCGCGCTGTTGGCCATGAAATTGGTGAAGTGACTGAGATCCACCAGCTCGAACATGCCGGGTCCGGGCGCCGCCTCCGGCACGTCACAGACCGTGCCCAGGGGTCCGCTGCCGCCACAGTAGTCGGTCGCGGTCAGGTGATAGCTGATGCCCTCGATGTCGGCGAAATACAACTCCCGGGTGCCGCCTTGCGCGCCGCCCTGCTCCGGTCCGCGAGTCACGACCCAGGAACGCCCGGCCCGGGCCAGGGGCGCGTCACCGGCCCTGGGTATCGGGCCCGGCTCGATGCCGAAGACCGCGAGTTGGGACTGTACCCGGTCGACATCGAAAGCGGCCACGCTCAGGCCGATATGGCTGAATCCCGGTTGCGCCGCGCCGGCTGGCGA
>JBBDSI010000363.1:0-2563 GCA_040905005.1 Pseudohongiellaceae bacterium | reverse complement strand
CGGCCACGCTCAGGCCGATATGGCTGAATCCCGGTTGCGCCGCGCCGGCTGGCGACAGCGAAAAGAAATGCGGACCGTCACCAATACGCAGGCAGACCGACTCCCCCTGCCGCGCCTGTATCGGCGTGGCAAACAGATCCTGGTAGAAGGCGAGGGAGCGGTTCACGTCGCGTACGCGAATGTCAAACGCGTGCAGCTTGCGCAGCGCCACGGGAGGGGCATTCTGGGCGATGAGAGAGGTCGGCAGGGCCAGCAGCGGCAGGGCCTGGAGCAGGCGCCGACGGCTGCGACTGACGGTGGCGGTGATTTTATTATTCATGTGCAGCTCCCGGAGCTGGTTTGGCAGCGCCATCATAGCGAGCAGCCAACCCCAGCGTCCAGCGCCGGGCGAGCCGGCGCTACCGCCGCCCTTCCTTCCCGACCGGCGCTTCGATCTCGCCACCGCTCTCCTGCCAGTGCTCCATGCCTCCGGCCAGGTGCGCCACCGCGGTGATGCCCATTGCCTGCAGACTGGCCGCCGCCAGCGCCGAACGCCAGCCCTTGTTGCAGTACAGGATCAGTGCCTCGGCCTCGTCGAACTCATGCCGGTAGTAGGGACTGTCCGGGTCGATCCAGAACTCGAGCATGCCCCGGGGCACGTGCAGGGCGCCAGGTATCCTGCCATCGCGACTCAGTTCGCGAACATCGCGCAGGTCCACCAGCAGCGTGCCGGGCTCGGCGAGCCGCCGTCTGACTTCGTCGGGATCGAGGGCGTCGACCCCGGCCTCCGCCTCGGCTACCAGTTCCCGAAATCCCCTGATCACGTTCATAAGACCGTCCCCGGCGGACTTGCCGGCCGCCGTCTGTGTTGAGATGTTACCTAGTATAAACGCTCCAGCCCGGACTATTCACGAATGGCCTATTTATGAATGACCTATTCATGACGGACCTATTCATGACGGACCTTGCGCGGTCTATGACTGCGGCACCGGTTGAGGCAGGCTGTCCGGGTATTTCATGATCGCTTCCGGACCCGTCGCTGAAAACGGGCGCTGCTTCACACTCGCCGACGAAAAACGGGAAGGCGGCGGTCAAACCTGCTAGGCTGAGTCCGGTACAGCGTCTGTACAAGCCACCCTCACCCGCCACCACAGCAGACGGAGGCCACCATGAACGAGCGCGATTTTCAGTTAGTGCTGCGGGCGAAGAAGCAGATCCGGCGAGAAAATGCGATCCGTTCGTTTCTCATCGTCGGCATCTGTTTCGCCGCCGCATTGCGCCTGGCGGGGCTGGAGCCGCCCCTGCTCTATCCGCTATTGTTCGTGATCCTGTTCGTGGCGCTGGTCCTCAATTCCGACCTCATCGCCAACCTCGGCATGGTGTCGAAGACCGACCTGGTGAGCGTTATCGAGCGCCACATTCACAACGACCCCGAGGCACTGGCCCGCTACGTCAACGCCAAGAGCAAGGCCTGAGCATCGCGCCGAGACTTGCTAGCGTCGCGAGGACTTGATCAGCGCTCCTCCGCCCGAGACCACCGCCCCGAAGACATTGCCGGCCGCATCCACGGCGACGCCTTCCGGATTGGAGCCATCCGGGTATTCCGGTACCGTGCCGTCAATGAAATAGTCGACGATGCCGTCCAGCAGCGAGCCCACGCGGATGCCCGCCTCCCAACCCGGGTTGCGGGTGTTATCGAACTCCGACTCGGAGTCAGCCACGTAGATCATGTCATTGGCCGTGATGTAAATACCGCTGGGTCGGCTGAAGGAACGGAATTCGCCGATGTAATTGCCTGCGAGGTCGAATATCTGCAGGCGGTTGTTGCCGCGATCACCTACGATCAGGCGGTTGCGCGAGTCGATGTCCACGGCATGGGGCGTCTTCATCTGACCCGGGCCGGAGCCCCAGCCGCCCCAGTGCGTCAGGTAGTTGCCGTTGCGATCGAACTTGACGATGCGGGCGACGGTTTCCGGCGTGGCATCCTCATTCTGCCCGCTATGGCCATCGCCGACATAGATATTGCCATCGGCATCGGTGACCACGTCACAGGGCGTCTCCAGCAGCGCGCCAGACCCGTTCCCGGCCACCCCGGGCTGGCCTAGCGTAAGCAGCAACTCCCCTTCCGGGCTAAGCTTGTAGACGACGTGCCCCTTGCCCGCCGTGGCCGGATCATCCGGATCGGGCCCACTGGCATCGGTGACCCAGACATTGCCGTCGCGGTCCACATGCAGGCCGTGGGGGAAGAGCATCAGACCACTGCCAATGGCCGCCACCACATTGCCCTCGGGGTCGATCTTGACGATGGGATCGAGATTGGAGCCGGCGCAGCTATTGCCGCCGCAGCGATCGATGGCCCACAGGTGGCGGCCGTCGGGGTCCATATCGACACCGGCGGTGGACCCCCAGTCGCGGCCGTCGGGCAACGTCGCCCAGTGATTGACCGAACTGAACGGATTGGGGCGGTCGTTGATGGGTTCCAGCTGGCCCTGCACGGTGCCGGTCAGGCCCAACAGCAGAGCCAGGCTGACGCCGGACAGAATACGCGAGCGGAAATGGACCATGGCTGGCTCCTCGGGTCTAG
>JBBDSI010000362.1:0-2645 GCA_040905005.1 Pseudohongiellaceae bacterium | reverse complement strand
GGTTTACCAGCATAGCCATCGCTACATCAGTTCCGGCCCAGCGGTCGGCGGCGCCTCAGGAACCACATGACGGTTGCCACACACTGCGCCAGGATCAGCGCCAGCAGCAATGGCACACTGGCCCGGGTCGCCGCTTCACCGCCGACGGTGATGGCATCCAGCATGGCGACCATCAGCGCGGGGGCGAGCGTATCGCCCTGGGTGTTGGCATACCAGGGGGTGAGGATCAGCGCCGCCATCGTGGTCCGCAGCGAGTAGGACAACCAGCGCCGCCGTTTGAATGCGGTCAGGCGCCAGAATATCGGGTAAAACACGGCACTGGCCGCCAGGTAGGCGAGCCAGATCGCCCAGTAATTGCTCTCCGCTTCCATCAGTCCCGGTCCTCTGTCTGTCCTATCCAGCGAATGATGTGTTCCTCCATGCCCTCAGGGTGTACATGCTCCTCCGACAAGACCTTGTCTGCAACCGCAATCCCCGCCTGTTCCATGGCCTGCCGGGAGCCACTCAGCAAGGGGTGCCAGTCATACAGCGGCTTGCCTTCGAGGCGCAGTCGGTAGGCGCAGGTCGGGGGCATCCAGCGGGCGTCGGCGCTGCTCAGGCCGCGCACGTCCAGGCAGTCCGGGACTCTCACGGTACGCTCACTGTAGCAGCGACAGCGACTGCTACCACCATCGAAGTAACGACAGACCACCCGCGTCCAGGCCAGTTCCCCTGTCTCCTCGTCCTCCAGCTTCTTCAGGCAGCAGCGACCGCAGCCGTCGCAGAGCCGCTCCCACTCCGCGTCATTCAGCTCGGCCAGGGGCTTCTCCCAGAAGCGCTCGCTGGTCTCTGCAGCCGACCGCTTACTCATCGCCGCGCCTGTCAGCAACCAGCGCGCTCAATTCTGCCTCGAGAAGCTGCCGACGCCAGCCGGCGAGCTGCTTGTTCCAGCGCGGCCCCTCTCCCTGCTCCACGCCCAGCAAGAGGTCCACGAGCTGGCGCTTGGTGGCGAGAAGTTCGGGAGCCATGCCCAGCGTCTCGGCGCGCGCCTGCACGGACTTTTGGCATTGTTTCAGCAGCCTGCGCTGGTGCGGTTCCAGGGGAGAGGGCAGGTGTCCCCTGTCAGGCGGCGACAGGTCTTCTTCGTTCTCCATGGCGGCGATCATTGCCCCGCCCCGGTACCTGATCAGTTTCTGGTTCACCTCACTCAATTGCTTCAATGACGCGTTGTCCAGGGGCGCTTCCACCTGGGCACAGAACTGTGCGATAGCCTGCAACTCGTTATCTTTGGCAATCCAGGATTTCGGGCGGTCGCGCCGGCGCGCCTCGCGCTCGCGCCAAAAACACAGTCGCTGCAAATAGGCCAGCGCCCTGTCGTTCAGACGCCAGGCATTGACAAAAGCAGTGTACTGGCGCGCCCAGCTCTCGAGCGATTCGAAGGCGGCGGCCTCGCTGCAGCGCAGCGCGCATTCTTCTTCGAACCAATCGAGCTTGCCCTCGTCCACGAGTCTGGCATGCAACAAGTCACGCAAGGCAGGGAGATAACGGACATCCAGCGCTGCATAGAGTAACTGGGAATCGGTCAGCGGGCGCTGCAGCCAGTCGGAGCGGGTCTCCCCCTTGGCCACCTCGATCTGCAGGACGTCGGCCACCAATGCCTGATAAGACAGGCTGAAACCGAGGCCGAGGAAGCCGGCGGCGACCTGCGTGTCGAACATGCGCGCGGGCGTGCAGCCGAAGGAAGTAAACAGCAGGTTCAGATCCTCGCTGGCCGAATGCAACACGATCTCGACCGTGTCATCCTGAAGCAACGCCTTGAACGGGTCCCAGTCTTCGATTGCAAGCGGATCGATGAGATAACAGGCGCGGCCGTCGCCAACCTGTATCAGCCCCAGTCGCGCATAGAAGGTATTGGTGCGAATGAATTCGGTGTCCAGTGCCAGGGTCGGCAGGCGCCGCCACTCCGCACATAAATTCGCGAGTTCCTGGTCAGTGTCCACATAGTGGATGGGCATGCCATCGGCATCGGTCATAATTATCTCCGGGGTTAGCCGATCGCTTTGCGGCCAGTGAAGGCATGAGTAAGAGTGCCACCATCGATGTATTCCAGCTCGCCACCCACTGGTATGCCATGAGCAATCCGAGTCACGAAAATTCCGCTGTCGCGGAGTTGCTCGGCGATATAGTAGGCGGTGGCATCGCCCTCGACCGTGGGATTGCAGGCGATGATCACCTCCTCAATCTCACCGTCACCAACTCGCTGCACAAGCCGATTGATACCGAGCTGCTCGGGTCCGATACCATCGATTGGAGACAGGTGTCCCATCAATACGAAATAGACGCCCTGAAAACTGCCCGATTGCTCAATGGCAAAGATGTCGGCGGGTGACTCGACGACACAGCAAAGCTTGCGGTTGCGCGAATGGCTGGCGCAGATCCGGCAAACGGTTTCTTCGGTGAGCGTACGGCACTGGGCACAATTACTCACCTTCTCCAGCGCCTCGGTCAACGCCTTGCTGAGCTGCCTGCCGCCTTCGCGATTTCGTTCAAGCAGATGCAGCGACATGCGCTGTGCCGACTTGGGGCCAACGCCGGGCAAGCAACGAAACGCTTCGATGAGTTGATCGATCAGGGGACTGGAATTCACGGCCGCTCCTCTGGCAGAC
>JBBDSI010000361.1:0-16199 GCA_040905005.1 Pseudohongiellaceae bacterium | reverse complement strand
TCTATGGCAGCGACAGCATGCCGGAGACCGCCGACAATATTGCCGCAGACCTGGATATAACCCGCGCGGACAGCGATGCCTTTGCGGCCGCCTCCCAGGCCAAATACGAGGCCGCCCGCGCGGACGGCTTCTTCGACGGCGAGATCATCCCCGTCGCTGTCCCCCAGGGGCGCAAGAAGCCGCCGCTGACTGTGGCCGCCGATGAACACCCGCGCCCGGATTCCGATCTCGAGGCCCTGGCGGGTCTGCGTACCCTGTTCGAAGGCGGCGTGGTCACCGCCGGCAATGCCTCCGGCATCAATGACGGTGCCGCCGCGCTCATCGTCGGCAGCCGTGCGGTGGGTGAAAAATTCGGTGTCAGGCCGCGCCTGCGCATCCTTGCCGGCGCGGCCGCCGGTGTCGAACCCCGGGTCATGGGCCTCGGCCCCGTATTCGCGATCCGCAAGGCGCTCGACCGTGCCGGCCTGACCCTGAAGGACATGGATATCATCGAGATCAACGAGGCCTTCGCTACCCAGGTCCTCGGTTGCCTCAAGCTTCTGGAGATCGATTTCCAGGATTCCCGCGTCAATCCCAACGGCGGCGCCATCGCCGTGGGTCATCCGCTGGGCGCCTCCGGCGCACGCATCGCGCTAACCACCATGCGCCAGCTCGAACGCAGCGGCGGGCGTTATGCCGCAATCAGCCTGTGTATTGGCATCGGCCAGGGGCTCGCGGCGATAATTGAACGACTGGATTGAAACCTGTACGAAACATACAAACGAAACCTGCACACGAAGCATGCACACTAAAAAGGGACCCACATGCCTGAAGTCGTCAACTATGAACTGAAAGATAAAATCGGCGTCATCAGCGTCGACAACCCGCCGGTCAATGCCCTGGCCCAGGTCGTCAGGGAAGGCATTCTGAATGCCGTCAACAAGGCCCAGCAGGACGCGTCCGAGGCGATCGTGCTGCGCTGCGAGGGCCGCACCTTCATCGCCGGTGCCGACATCACCGAGTTCGGCAAGCCGCCCAAGGACCCCTGGCTGCCCGAGGTGCTCGAGGCGATCGAGAACTCCGCCAAGCCCGTCATCGCCGCCATTCACGGCACGGCACTGGGCGGTGGCTTCGAGGTGGCCCTGGCCTGTCACTATCGCTGTGCCCTGGTCTCGGCCCAGGTGGGGCTGCCGGAAGTAAAACTGGGCCTGCTGCCCGGGGCCGGCGGCACGCAGCGGGTGCCACGCAGCGCCGGCGTCAAGGCCGCCCTGGAGATGATCACCAGCGGCAACCCCGTGCCGGCGCCCAGGGCGAAGGACATGGGGCTTGTCGATGAGATCATTGAGGGCGAGGATCTGGCGGCTGGCGCCCTGCAGTATGCGCGAGACCTGGTGGATGCCGGCGCGCCCCTCAAGCGCATTCGCGACATCAGCATCGACCGCAGCACCCTCGAGCCCGACTTCTTCGACGCGGCGCGCAAGCGCCTGGCCGGCCGCGCCCGTGGCCAGATCGCCCCGGATCGCATCGTCACCGCCATCCAGGCCGCGGTCGAGCTGCCCATGGATGAGGGCCTGAAGAAGGAGCGGGAATTATTCCAGGAACTGGTGGCCTCGCCCGAATCGGCGGCCATGCGCCATGTCTTCTTCGCCGAACGCCAGGCGGCCAAAATCAAGGACCTGCCGAGAGACACGCCGACCCGGGACATCAACAAGGTCGCGGTGATCGGCGGTGGCACCATGGGCGGCGGCATCGCCATGTGCTTCGCCAATGTCGGCATCCCGGTCGTGCTGGTGGAAGTCAGCGACGAAGCGCTGGAACGGGGTCTCGGTATCGTGCGCAAGAACTACACGATCACGGTACAGAAGGGCAAGATGAGCGAGGCGCGGATGCAGGAGCGACTGACGCTGATCACCGGCACCACCGATTACGCCCAGATCAAGGATGTAGACCTGGTCATCGAGGCGGTGTTCGAGAATCTCGATCTGAAGGAGGAGATCTTCGCCAGGCTGGACGCCACCTGCAAGCCCGGCACCATCCTCGCCACCAATACCTCCTACCAGGACGTGAATGCCATCGCCGCGGCCACGAAGCGTCCCGAAGATGTCCTCGGCATGCATTTCTTCAGTCCGGCCAATGTCATGAAGCTGCTGGAGGTGGTGCGCGGCGACGAGACGGCCGACGATGTGCTGGCAACCGCCATGAAGATCGGCAAGAAGATCGGCAAGGTGTGTGCGTTGTCGCGTGTGTGCTACGGCTTCATCGGCAACCGCATGCTCGGCGGTTACGGGCGTGAGGCGCAGATGCTGTTGCTGGATGGATGCACCCCGGCGCAGGTGGATTCGGTGCTGGAGCGCTTCGGCATGGCCATGGGACCGCTCGCCATGGGCGACCTGGCCGGCCTCGATGTCGGCTACAAGGCGCGCCAGGGCCGCACCGATCTGCCCGACGATCCGCGCCTGTACCGCATCGGCGATGTGCTGGTGGAAATGGGCCGCCATGGCCAGAAGACCGGCGCCGGCTTCTACAAGTATGACCCGAGGACCCGGGCCCGCATGGACGATCCGGAGGTGGAGGCCATGATCAGGGAGGAGGCGGAAAAACTGGGCGTGGAACAGCGGCAGGTGAGTGCCGAGGAAATCCTGCAGCGCTGTTTCTATCCCCTGATCAACGAGGGCGCGAAGATCCTGGAAGAGGGCATCGCCCAGCGTCCGGGCGATATCGACGTGGTCTATGTCTACGGCTATGCCTTCCCGGCGGCCAAAGGCGGGCCCATGTACTACGCCGACCAGGTGGGCCTGAAGAATGTCTACGACAGGATCTGTGAGTTCCGCGACCGCTACGGTGAAGACTACTGGCAGCCGGCACCGCTGCTCGAGAAACTGGCGCAAGAGGGCAGCAGCTTCGCGGAGTGGGCGGCCGGCCAGGAGTAATTGTGGCCCGACCAATTTCGATCACCTTAAGGAAGCAACATGATTTCATACCAAACCGCCCTGCCGGGTGAACCCCTGGTCGAGGTGACCGGCGACACGCCCATCCCGGAGAAGGCGGAGGTCTTGCTCAAGACCGTCGCCTGTGGCGTCTGCCATTCGGATGTTCACCTGCACGATGGCGTGTTCGAACTGGGTGGCGGCAAGCAACTCGAAGTTGGCCGCCAGGGCATGGTGCTCGGCCATGAGATTTTTGCCGAAGTAGTCGCCTTCGGCCCGGAAGCGGAGAACGTCGCGGTGGGCGACCGGCGCCTGATCTATCCCTGGATCGGCTGCGGCGAGTGCCCGCTCTGTCGGCGCGGTGACGAACACCTCTGTACGCCGGGCCGGGCGCTTGGCATCGTCGCCAACGGTGGCTTCGCCGATCACGTGCTGGTGCCGCACTCGCGCTACCTGGTCGAAGCCGGTAATGTGCCCGACTCGCTGGCCGCCACCTACGCCTGCTCGGGGCTGACCGCCTACAGCGCCCTGGGCAAGGTCGGCGAGTTACGGGACGGCGACGAGATCGTCATCATCGGCGCCGGTGGCGTTGGCATGATGGCCATCCAGATCGCCCGTGCGCAGGACATCGATCCCATCGTCGTGGACATCGCCGAGGACAAACTGGCGGCGGCGCGGGAGCTTGGCGTCAGCCGCACCTTCAATTCTTCCGACCCGGCCACCGCGAAGGAGATTCGCAAGGCTACCGGCGGCGTTCACGCCGCCCTGGACTTCGTCGGCGCCGAAGCCAGCGTCAACTACGGGCTGAGCTGTCTGCGCAAGGGCGGCAGGCTGCTCGTGGTCGGCCTTTTTGGTGGCGCGCTGACCATTCCCATTCCCTTTCTGCCGATGAACGCACGCATCATCGAGGGCAGCTATGTCGGCACGCTGGCTGAGCTGCAGGCACTGATGCAACTGGTGCGGGACGGCCGCATCGCCCCCATCGAAATACACGAGCGCCCCCTGGCCGAAGCCAGCGCCGCGCTCGCCGATCTCAAGGCCGGCAGGGTGCGCGGGCGCCAGGTCCTGGTGACCGGCTGATACCTCTAAGGAGAAACCAGTGAGCCAGCTGCAGGAATTTCGCGCCAGCACCCGCGCCTGGCTGGAGGAAAACTGTCCCCTGTCCATGCGCACCCCCATGGTCCAGGACGAGATCGTCTGGGGCGGCCGCCGCGCCGAGTTCAGGAACCCGGACAGCAAGCTGTGGCTGGAGCGCATGGCGGCGAAGGGCTGGACCTGCCCGACCTGGCCGGCGCAATACGGCGGCGGCGGACTCTCTCCCGACGAGGCCGCAATTCTCCGACAGGAGCTGGAGCGCATCAACGCGCGGCCCGCCCTGACCAGCTTCGGCATCAGCATGCTGGGGCCGGTATTGCTGGAATACGGCAGCCACGAACAGAAGGCCGAACACATCCCGAAGATCGTGCGCGGCGAGATTCGCTGGTGCCAGGGCTATTCCGAACCGGGTTCCGGTTCCGACCTGGCCAGCCTCAGCACAAAGGCCGAGCAGCAGGGCGATCATTACCTCGTCAACGGCGCCAAGGTGTGGACTTCCTATGCCGACAAGGCCGACTGGATTTTCTGCCTGGTACGCACCGACTTCGAGGTGCCCAAGCACGTCGGCATCAGCTTCATGCTCTTCGACATGGCCAGCGAGGGCGTGTCCACCAGGCCCATCTCACTGATCAGCGGCGCCTCCCCCTTCTGCGAGACCTTCTTCGACGACGTCAGGGTGCCGGTGGGCAACCTGGTGGGCAAGGAGAACGACGGCTGGACCATCGCCAAGCGCCTGCTGCAACACGAGCGTACGATGATTTCCAGCTTCGGTCTCAGCCGTGGCCAGAGCGACCGCGGCGGCACCACGTCCACTGCGACGACGGTGGAGGGTGCGGCCATGGCCTATCGCGGCGATGAGGAACGCCTGTCCGATCCCGTGCTCAGGGACGATATCGCCCGCTTCAGGATCGACAGCGAGGCCTTCGCGCTGACCTCGCAGCGCGCCACGGAGGAGTCGAAGCAGGGCGGCCCCAATGCCACCTCCTCCATGCTCAAGTACTATGGCTGCGAATTGAACAAGCGCCGTTACGAGTTGTTGCTGCGTGCTCTCGGCAGCCAGAGCCTGGGCTGGGAAGGCGAAGGCTTCTCCGACGATGAGCTGCAGGTGACCCGGGAATGGCTGCGCTCGAAGGCGAATTCCATCGAGGGCGGTACCGCGGAAATTCAGTTGAACATCATCGCCAAGCGGGTTCTGGGGCTGCCGGACCTGCTGAGCCTGAGCAAGAAATAGGGGCCTGCCGCATGATGACTGCAAGCCTGTTGCTGAGCGAAGACCAGCAGATGCTGGCCGAGGCAGCCAGGAATTTCTGTCAGAAGCACACGCCCATCAGCCAGTTGCGCGCGCTGCGCGATCGCCGCGACGAGACCGGCTTCGAGCGCGAGACCTGGCAGCGGATGGTGGCGCTGGGCTGGACCGGGATGACCGTGCCGGAGGCCTATGGCGGTTACGCGTTCGGCTATGGCGGACTCGGTGTCGTGCTGCAGGAGACGGGTCGCACCTTGACCTCATCGCCGCTGATCGCCTCGATCCTGATCGGAGCCACCGCGCTGGACAAGCTGGCGGGGGAGGGTATTAAACAGGAACTGCTGCCGCGACTGGTGGCTGGCGAGCTGTTACTGGCCCTGGCCCTCGACGAGCGGCCCTTGCATCAGCCCGAGCGCATCGCGACGACGGCCGTGCGCGATGGCGAGGACTACACCCTCAATGGCGAGAAGGCTTTCGTGCTCGACGGCCACGTGGCGGACAAGCTGCTGGTCGTCGCACGCACGTCCGGTGCCGAGACGGACCAGGATGGGATCAGCGTCTTTCTCGTCGCTGCCGGGACCCCGGGACTGACAGTGACCCGCACCTGGATGGTGGATAGCCGCAACGCCGCCCGGGTGACGCTCAAGGATGTCCGCGTACCGGTGACCGCGCTCCTAGGCGCGGAGGGCAGCGCCCATGCAGCACTTCAGGAAGCGTTGGACATAGCCCGTATCGGCGTCGCGGCGGAGATGCTCGGCAGCGTCGAGGAGACGTTTACCCGCACGGTGGATTACCTGAACCAGCGTCAGCAGTTCGGTGTGCTCATCGGTTCCTTCCAGGGCCTGCAGCATCGCGCGGCGATCATGTACAGCGAGATCGAACTGTGCCGCTCCGCCGTGCGCGCCGCCCTGGCGGCGCTGGATGCGGATGACGGTGACACCGGTGAGATCGCCGCGCTGGCCTCGCTGGCCAAGGCGAAGCTGTCGGAAGTCTTTCAGCTGGTCAGTAACGAAGGCATCCAGATGCACGGTGGCATCGGCATGACGGATGAGTTCGACATCGGCTTCTTCATCAAGCGCGCCCGGGTGGCGGAACAGTTTCTCGGCGACGCCGCCTTTCACCGCGACCGCTTTGCGACACGCAATGGATTCTGAACAACGCCGGCCGCTGGCCCGTCGGCGCCGCACTTTCTCCAGTAGCTGTCTCCAGTAGCTGTCTCCAGTAGGCTACCTCCAACATACAGCCTCTCGAGGTGATTTCATGACAGTCATTCTGCGCGATTTTTACGAGACCGGCCAGCAGGTCAATGACGAGCCACTGGTCGTGGTATTTGAAAACTTTCTCGAAGTGGCGGAGATCGAAGCCCTGCTGGCCGCCGCCAAACCCAGGCTGAATCAGGCACTGGTCAGCTCCGCGACGTCCGGTGTCGAGAGCCCGGGGCGTTCGGGGAGCAACTGCTGGATCCCCCACGCCGCTGACGACATCATCGGCGGTCTGTCACTGCGCGTGGCGGAGGTCATCGGCATGCCCCTGGAGTTCGCCGAGTCGTTGCAGGTTGTCTATTACAATCAGCACGAGGAATACGCGCCCCACTACGATGCCTGGGATGCCACCACCGAGCGAGGCCAGCGCTGCATGGCCAGGGGCGGCCAGCGCCTGGTGACCTGCCTGATGTATCTCAACGAACCGGAGGCGGGTGGCGGTACCAGCTTCCCCAGGCTGGACATGGAGGTGCGGGCGCGGCGCGGGCGCATGCTGCTGTTTCACAACTGTTATCCCGGCAGCAGCATCAGGCACCCGGACAGCCTGCACGGCGGCATGCCGGTGCTCAGGGGCGAGAAGTGGGCCTGCAACTTCTGGTTCAGGGAGAAACCGTACCAGAATCCCGGTACGGTGCCGACGCAGCGCAAAGACAAGGATGACAAGCAAGACAAGCAGACGCCCCAATTCAGTCGTATTATCTGATGCTCGTTTCCAGGCAGTAGTCCCCCATGGTCTTCCTGATTCTCGCCGCGATCCTCACGCTACTGGTGTACCTGCCCTCGCTCTGGGTGCGCCATGTCATGCGCCGCTACAGCCGGGAATTGCCCGATCTGCCCGGCACCGGCGGCGAACTCGCCGAGCACCTGATCCAGCGCTTCGCGCTGGACGGTATCCGCGTGGAGCAGACCGACCCGCTGCGCGACCATTTCGATCCCAGCGGCCCAGCGGTACGGCTCAGCCCCGCTAACTATAACGGCAGGTCATTGACGGCCGTGGCGGTCGCGACCCATGAGGTGGGACACGCCATGCAGTTTCATCGCAACGAGAGGATCTTCCAGTTGCGCAAACGCTACCTGCCGACTGCGCATGCGCTGGGACAGGCCGGCATCGCCGTCATGCTGGCGATACCACTGTTCGCCGTGGTGCTGCGAGTCCCGTGGATGTTCGGCCTACTCATCGGACTGAGCCTGTTGCTGCAACTCGCCGGCGCCCTGACTTATCTCATCGTGCTGCCGGAGGAGTGGGACGCCAGCTTCAACAAGGCGCTGCCGATCCTCATCGAGGGCGAATACGTCAGCCGCAAACAACTGCCGGCCGTGCGCAAGGTCCTGCGTGCCGCCGCCCTGACCTACTTCGCCAGTGCCCTGGCCAACATGCTGAACATCGGGCGCTGGTTTCTGTTGTTGCGTCGTTGAAGAACAGCGCACTTTCGCAGCAGCGACCTGAGGACGTCAGTGCCGGACTGTATTTTTTTTGTCGTGGCCTTTATGCTCTGAAGAAGATTATGGCAATACGGAAAGGACTAACGCCAATGAGGGCACACCAAGGAAGCGCATGATGGTAGATTCGATCAGCAGGCTGTTCGCACACTCTCCTATTCGTCCCATTCAGATGCACATGAAGAAAGTGCAGGAGACGGTCGTCAAACTGGGAGACTTCGCCGAGGCGACGTACGAAAACGATTGGGACAAGGCAGAGAAGGTCCGCGCCGAGATCAATGAACACGAACACGAAGCAGATGCCCTGAAGGAGGATCTGCGCTCCAGCCTCCCCAAGTCCCTGCTCATGCCGGTAGCGCGGGCGGACGTGCTGGCATTGCTGGGCATGCAGGACAAGCTGGCGAACAAGAGCAAGGATATATCGGGCCTCATGCTGGGGCGGAAGATGCAGGTACCCGCCGCCATACAGGCGGAGTTTCGCGAATTCCTCTCCCGTTGTATCGAGTCCACCGCCAAGGCGTTTCGCGCCATCGAAGAGCTCGATGATTTGTTCGAGACAGGTTTCAGCCGTAACGAGCGGGCGAAGGTGCAGGTGTTTCTGGAGGAGGTGGACAGGCAGGAAAGCGAGTGCGATTCCCTCCAGGTCAAGCTGCGCGCCAGTCTCATGGCAATCGAGGAAACCGAGCCGCCGGTGCAGGTCTTCTTCCTGTACCGGGTGATCGAGGAGATCGGGGAACTTTCCGACATCGCGCATCGGGTTGGCAGTCGCCTCACGATCCTGCTGGCGCGCTAACCCGGACGACCCGCCACGACCTTGCCTTAGCCCGGATATTGCACCAGTATACCGTCGCGAGGGTGTTCCAGGGTGCGTCATCCGTGGCTTTCGCGACCGAAGAACGCGCAGGCGTACTTGACCGGTACGTCGAGCATTCTGACCGAGCGAAAGCCACGGAGGGCGTGCTCTGGGGCAGCCGCAGCAGGTAGACTGGTGCAATATTCGGGCTAGGCCGAGCCCCGTTTTACTCTTACGGCTACAACGACAGGGACCCTGGGACGACGGAACTCATGCCTTACGCTAAAACCATCAAGCTGACTGTCATTGTGGTGCTCGCCTATGCGGCCCTGGTTATCCTGTTCGAGTCCCTGCTCGGCTTCTTTCAGCCTGAAGCCGGCAACACTCAAGTGATCACCACCTTCACCGCGGACGGTACGCCGCACGAGCGTGTGGTGGCGAGACTCGAAAGCGGCGATTCGCTTTATGTGGCGGCCAATCACTGGCCCCGGGCCTGGTACGGTCATGTCCTGGATGATCCGCGCATGCAGGTGACCTACGACGGTGAAGTCGCGGAATACCGGGTGGTCCCGCTGCCCGGGGACAGCGAGGAATACCGGCGCGTGAACAGCGAGCACAGCCTGCCGCTGCTCTTCAGGGTGCTCACCGGGTTCCCTCCGCGCAGGCTGGTACGCCTGGATCCAATCCGGTAATGAATCTGCTACTGGATCTGTTCATGGCAGCCCTGCTTCTGGGACTGCCCATGGTGGTCCTGAGCTGGTTTCTCTTCCTCTGGCTGTTCGCTTCCGGTGAGGTCAGCCCCGAGGGGGATCGCAAGGCGATCACCTCCGAGCTCAAGAAGGCGCGCAAGAAGATTGCGCAGAAGGAGCGCAGTAACGCCCACTATGTCTATGACAAGTGGATGTGGTTTGGCAGCGGTTTCTATGGACTCGCGGGCTTATGGACGTTCGCTGTCATCGAGATCATGCAGTTATTCGGCTTCCTTCTCGATTTTCCGGGCTGGAGCCGATTGCTGGAAAACGGCTTGCCCAGTTTCATCATCGAATTCCTGGTCAATCAGCTCGTTAACCTGCTCCAGGGCCTGGTGTGGTTCAGCTGGTGGCCGGCCGAGTCGATCCTGCTCTGGTTGCTGGTCGCCTACCTCGGTTACTGGTCCGGCGTGGAACTGGCGCGGCGCCGAGTGGCCCCGCCCAGGGCGGCAGTCAAGCAGTGGGGGCAGCGACTTACCGGGCTGTGGCGCCGTCATGACGACCTCTAATTACATGACGTCTCTTATTAAAAGTCGTCCAGGCCCTCGGTGAGCTCGATGCGAACTCCGGCGGGGTCGGTCAGGAAGGCGACGGCCAGGCCGATGGACGGTATCTCCCTGTACCCCGCATCGAATTCTATGCCACGGGCGGCGAGTTCTGCGCAGAACGCCTCCAGGTCATCGACCTCGAAGCCGATATGGTCGATGGCCGTACCCTGAGTTGCCAGGCGAGGGGAACGGGCGTTGCTGAAACTCAGATTCATGCCTGGCACGTTGGTGGTCGTGGCGATGCTGCCGCGCGGCCGCACCTCCAGATTGAACACTTCGGTATACCAGTTCAGTAGTTCTTCGGGCTGCTCACTATAGAAATGCACGTGGTACCCGGTGATCTCTTCGTGCAGGCCCTGGTCTTCCTGCAGTTCGAAATAGACGCCGTCGGGCAGCATGACGTAGGCATTGGTCTGACCCTCGGCGCCGGTGAACGGCGCACCGGCCTCGAAGCCGCTGGCGCGCCAGCGCTGCAGGAAGCTCTCTATGTTGCGCACCTTGACTCCGAAGTGATCCATCACCGTCTGCTGCGATCCGACAGTGGGTTCGGTCTCACTGAACAGGATCACCATGTTCGGCAGCTTCACCGCGCGCAGGCCGCCCCGCTGCACGATCTCCCCATCGAAATAATGTTCCCAGATGGCGAGATGGGCATCGACACTGCTGACGTTCAGGTGCACGTGCCCGAAGGTGAGACCGTGCGCGTTGGGCGTCGCCAGTTGCGACTGGGCGGGGTGGGCGAGGCCAAAGAGGGTGAGCAGGAGTAATAGTCTTTTCACGACAGAATCCTCGAGAGCGATTTCAGGCAATGGCCAGTGTCGATGACGGGCATTGTCACCGACCTTCACGATCACTACAGTAGCGCGCGAACGGCTGGCAGTAAACTGTGACGAGGCGCCTTGGAGCAAATAATCGGGTGAGAGATTCCCCTTCAATTATTGCTTGTATCGCCGCAAGAATCTGTTATTTTCCCATGCTATCTAGCCAATGAGCGGATCTGGATTTGCAAGAGATCGATCTTCAGATAACGCGAAAGGCGAAGTGAGTATTTCGGTAACAAAAGGACTTGTGCCGAATCACTCAGCCGTCTCCTCCTTGAGCACCTGAAAGCAGCATCGTTTTCTGTGAGTCCTGTATGAACCACCCGGTACCCTACGCCCGGATGGTCGTCGAAAACATCCCACAAAAATGATAAGGGGAGAGAGGTATGCGCAAGAAATTTCCTTCCAAGAGAAAGGCGTTGACCGCCGGCATCATCATGGCCGGTCTGTCGATGCCAGTCGCCGCACAGCAGGCCGAAGAAGAAATCGAAGAAGTGCTAGTCACTGGCTCGTTCATTCGCGGCACACCATTGGATGCACCCTCACCGGTACAGGTTATCGATCGTGAGAGCATCGAAGCCCAGGGGGCGTCCGCAATCTGGGACGTTATCCGCAATCTGGAGGTTAATCAGGGTTCTGACACCAATGTCAATGGTACCGTGGCTGGTGACGGACTTGCTGGTACCGCATCGGTTAACCTACGGAATTTAGGTGGTAACTCCACACTGACGTTGATTAACGGCAAACGCTTTACACCAGCAGCCGCGGTGTCAAATGCCGGTCAGGAATTTGTCGATCTGAACAGTATTCCACTGGTTATGACAGAACGTGTCGAAATTTTGACAGATGGTGGATCGGCTCTTTACGGTTCTGACGCTGTCGCCGGAGTGGTCAACGTTATCATGCGTACTGACTTCGAAGGCCTCGAAGTTTACGGAGACGTGCAGGGTATCAAAGAAGCTGGTGGCACCTACGAAGAAACCGTGAGTGCAATATGGGGTTGGGGTAGCGCTGATGGCGGCACCAACTTTGTAATCTCTGGTGAATATTTCGACCGTGACCCGGTGGCACTAACGGATGCCAGCTATTTTGATGAGTCACGAGTTATTTCGACGGGTGAAGTTGGCGCTTTTGGGATAAATTCACCTTTCGGTGCGAATTTTAATCCCGCTTACATTCACCCTGAGCTTTCGGCTCAGCAAACCATGGAGAGAATTGCCTTAGGTGAAAATGTCAGCGGCACAAGTGGTATAGTCTTTGCTGATCCGCTGTGTGAATCCTTGTCAGGCAACTATGGTGATTTCTTTATCGACAACCGTTTTTCAGGATTCGGTAGACGTAATGGCGACTGCGTGGAAGACACACTTTCGGAGCAATACATCGCTATTGGCCAGGAGCGCTACTCCATCGCCGGTTCATTTGAACATACCTTCAATGAGTCGCTGGAGTTCTACTCGTTTTTTCAGCACTCAGACACTCAGACCCGTCGAGAAGGCAACGAAATTGTTTTCTCCAGGTCACTTCATGTGATACCAAATCCAGGATGGCTAGGTGCGCTTTCTACCTTTGTCGGCAATCCACCTGTCGGGGCTATACCCAATAACCCCCATCTTGCTTCCAACGGCGGTTTTGGCGAGGGATATCTAACCTCGGGACAAGCGATCCAGACTGGTTGGCCCCGCGAACAGGATGACCGTATCACGGACAACAGAACAGCAGGGATACAGGCTGGATTGCGTGGTGATTTCGAGATTGGAGATCGAGCTTACGACTTCGACGTGTCCTATTCACTAAGCCAATCCAGCATTGAATCCCAGGCCAACGCGTTAATAAGAGACCGCACGGAATTGGCCCTTTATGGGCTAGGGGGCGCAAACTGCGTGCCTAATGGAACAACTGATTTCAACTTTTCCGCAGCAGGATTTGGCTTCCTTGACGCATTCGCATTTGATGAGGTTTTTCCTAACTATGTGCTGAATACACGAGACACGTTATCGCAGGCTTTGACCAGCACCAATCATGGACAGGGTGATTGTCATTTCTTTAACCCCTACCTGACTGCGCTGGCCGATCCCGAGCTAGCTAACGATCCGGAATTGATAGAGTGGATGGCAGCTCGAGATTACTTTCGCGCTGACAAGCAAAATACGCTTGAGGTGTTTGATGCCGTTGTGTCAGGCGAGTTGTTCGAAATGACTGGTGGCATAGCGCAGTTCGCTGCGGGGTATCAACACCGATCGCGCAAGGCAACAGGTAGAGCGCCGGAAATGAATCAGCCGGGTATTTTCCCGATCAAGGGCTATGATGGCAATTCTCCTTTTTCTCAGCCCAATGAATTTTTTCAGAATATTACCAATAACCTGGAATGTGCAAACTGTATCTTCAACTTCGAGGATACGCGTAATATCGATGCGTTATTCCTCGAATTGTCCCTGCCATTTGCAGATAATGTTGAAACCCAGATTGCTCTTCGCTATGAAGATTACGGAGACTTGGGCAAAAACGTTTCACCAAAGGTGGCGCTAAGCTGGCGACCTGTTGAGGATCTGTTATTGAGAGCATCTTATTCACAATCGTTCCGAGCACCGAATATAGGTGTGGTGAATCAGGCATTTGAGGCTAGCGGCACGACTTTTCAAGATCCATTACGTAATCAAGACGTACGTGCAGGTTTGTTACCGGCCACTAATGAGAATGCGCAAAGCAATTTCTCTTTTACAGTTGGTAACCCAAATCCGAACCTGGGCAATGAGGAAGCCGACACCTACAACATTGGCTTTCAATGGACGCCTTCCGGTGATCTGGATGGCTTGAGTGTCGGTGCAGATATCTGGCGTTTCGAGGTAACAGATCGGGTGCTTCCGCAGGTGGCGCGGGATGCAATTGAGCCTGAGATAGAGAAGTTCAATTCAATCGTTAACGATCCTTCTGTCTATATCCTGAATAACACTCTGGAGGCGGATTCTCGAGGTCCAGATGGACTGCCCGTACCCTGTGATCCGAATGCTTTGGAGGCAGAATTCGGCAGAGATTCAGCCGAGCGCCGCAACTGCGTGGTAGACCCTCATGAGTACAGAATCTTTAACGAAGATGGTAGTCAATCCGTCCAGCGCAACCTGACAGACACCAATGGTGGGCTAATCACCCTCGCATTGCCTGCGATCAATGCCGGTAATATTGAAGTTCAAGGTATTGATATCAGAGCGGGTTACGACTGGGACACCGACTGGGGCCAGTTCAATCTTGGAGCGACTTTCACCCATATCGATGAATATGCGGTTAGCGAAATACCAGGCCTGGAATTAGGTCTGCAGCAAACTGGCATATTTGATGCCGCTGGTACTGATGGCAATCCGCCTGTTGTTAGAGAAGTCCCGGATAACAAAGGTACCCTGAGGCTGGCTTGGGTAAATGGTAACCATCGAGTGTCGGTATTCAACCGCCACATTGGGTCTTACCAGGTGCTGGGCCACGAGGATTACATTGCATCAGATCAGCGAACTCCTGAGGATCTTGCTTTTGCCAAGGCTAAGGTAGACAGTTACGATACGTGGGATGTGCAATACGTGTATAACCATCAGTGGGCGAACAGCGGTCTTGGTTCGACGACCTTTACTCTTGGTGTGATTGATCTACTTAATGCTGATGTACCTTTGTATCGACGAAGTACGTTTGATCAGACCGTGTATGATGGTAGAGGAACTCAATGGTACGCAAGAGCCTTGTGGAGATTCTAAGTTCCTGAATTTCTTATTACCAAAGCGAGAAAATAAAAAACGGCGATGCGCAATCATCGCCGTTTTTTATTGAATTAAATAAGTACCGATAGCTACATGGCTGTCCCCTTTAACGCAGTTCGTGAGGTGCCCGATAACCCGGCGGACCATACCGGCACCCTGTAGGAGTTGTATCCCGGCCCGGGTTGACAAGCACCGGACTGTGGCGCATGATCGCCGTGCTATGACATACACAATAACAACTCAAACCTTTTCCTGGTGGCTCGAGACAATGGGCTGCCCGGAGATTACTGACTGATCTCACCGCTGGCTGCCCCGAGTTGTGGCGGCCTGTTGCATCCTGAATACTGTTCGCCATGGCTCCGGGTTTCCGGCTCGGAACGAGGACCTGGCGATGCCCACGCAATCCCAACATCCTTTCACAACGGCCACTGGCATGGGTATCCGGCGCAGCACGAGTGTGCTCGATTACCGCAGCGCCGTTGCCGACCTGGCTGACTCACTGAACACGCAACACGGCGTGCTGCTGGCTTCCAGCTTCGAATACCCTGGTCGCTATACCCGCTGGGACATCGGCTTCATCAATCCTCCCCTCATGCTCGAAGCGAGCGGCCGGCGCCTGACTATTACCGCCCTGAATACCCGCGGTCGGATACTCCTGCCCGAGCTGCACCAGGCTCTTAGCGGCTGTACCGAGATCGATGAACTCGAGGCAGCTAGCGAAATTCTGCGGATTCGTGTCACCGAACCCGTCGCAGAGTTGAATGAAGAGTTCAGCGAAGAGATGCGCAGCCGGCGCCCGACGGTCTTCAGTGTGCTGCGCACGCTGCAGAGGGCGTTGTACACGGCGGAGGACGCCTACCTGGGGTTCTATGGTGCGTTCGGCTACGACCTGACCTTCCAGTTCGAGGACGTGACCCGCTTCCAGCAGAGGGCGCCTGAGCAACGGGACCTCGTCCTGTATTTCCCCGACCAGATCACGGTGGCGGATCATCGCGCCGAACGCACCCTGTGTCACAGCTATGAATTCAACTGTCGTAGCTGGGACTCGCCGCGGCGCACTGAGACCACTGGAGGCTTTCACCGTGCCGGCACGAACGCTGACTACGCGCCAGCGCTCACCGTCGCGGCGGACTGTGATCATGAGCCGGGAGAGTTTGCGGCGCAGGTGAAGAGGGCCCAGGGTTATTTTCGTCGCGGCGACCTGTTCGAGGTCGTGCCGGGCCAGACCTTCTTCGAGCCCTGTAAGGACTCGCCGGCCACCGTGTTCAAGCGCTTGCGGGAGGCCAATCCGGCGCCCTATGGGGCATTGATGAATCTCGGCCGGCGGGAATACCTGATCGCCGCCTCACCGGAGATGTTCGTGCGGGTGGAGGGACGCCAGATCGAGACCTGTCCGATCTCCGGCACCATCGAGCGCGGCGCCGACGCCATCGCCGATGCCGAACAGATTCGCACCCTGCTGAATTCGAAGAAGGACGAGGCCGAGTTGTCCATGTGCACCGACGTCGACCGCAATGACAAGGCGCGAGTCTGCGAGCCTGGCTCGGTGCAGGTGGTCGGGCGCCGGCAGATCGAGATGTACTCCCGCCTCATTCACAC
>JBBDSI010000360.1:0-2676 GCA_040905005.1 Pseudohongiellaceae bacterium | reverse complement strand
GCATGTGCCGCCCGACGCCATCGATCGCCGAGCGATAGGCTACCAGCAGACTCGAATCATCCAGATACTCCGCGGCCATGGAGCAGCAGGCGCAGGCGCCGAGGGCGGGATCGCTGATGCTGGTCTCTCGTCCGAAACTGGCGCCGCCGTCGGTGGACAGGCGCGCGAACATCGTGCGCGCGTGTTCCCGGCTGAGATCGCCAGCACCCCAGGTGATGGCGACGTTATCTTCGAACGCGGCCACATCGCCGCCGGCATCGAGTCCTTCGGCGAAGGTTATGACCATCGAGCGCTGAGCCTCGAAGGCAGTGCGCTCAGGATTGGAGCGGCTGTAATAGAACGCCGAGTCCCTGGGCACGTACCACAGCACGTGCACTCGGCCGCTGCCGTCTACCGCCATGGCGGCGCGGTTGATGGCGTAACTCTGCAGCGCGAAGGCCTGGCTCGAGACCCGCACGGGAATCCCGAAGCGCCCGGCATCGGCAAGATAGGGTCGATAGTAGAGATTGCCCTCACGTACGCCCCGCGATTCGCTGCGCTTGCGAAAATACAGCAGGTGCAGACTGCCACCAGCATCCGTCACCAGGCGCGGTTGCAAGCCGTCATCGGGTGTCGGCGTGATGCGCACCTCGGCACTCGCGGGCGCCGCCAGGCAGAGTGCCAGCAGCAGGATGGCGGGTGAGAAATTCCTGTATGTGGCGAGAAGTCGTGGCATGGTCGGGACGGTCAGGCCTTGGGCCGGTTGGATACTATGGATATGGAAGTAAAATTGAGGCAGACTTGGAAACCCCTGCGGGACTGCCAGTGCTTATAATAACAGGGAGCGCCGCTAATAACAGGGAGCGCCGCTTATAGCAGGGAGCGCCGCTTATAGCAGGAAGCGCCGCACCGGCCTATGGCACCTGCCCCAAACCGGCACCAGCCAGGAGCATGCCGGACTCAGGCCCCTGGTCACCGTAAATTCTGGAATCGTGTATGCCCATGACCAAGACTCTTCAACATTACCTCACGCCACTGCTGCTCCTGACGCTCGTCGCCTGTTCCGGACAAGAGGAAGAGAACTCGGCTGCGTCAGCCACCACCGGCAACTACAACACCACACTCAACATGCAAGAGCTCATGAATCTGGTGCTCGAACCAGCGGCGGATGTGCTGTGGGACTCAGGCGGCTGGGTACTGGATGCTGCCGGCTACGAAGAATTGTATCCGACCACCGACGAGGGTTGGGACTATGTACGCGCCCAGGCCGCGGTGGTCGTCGAGACCGGCAACGTCCTGGCACTGCCGGGACGCGCCGAAGATAACGATGCCTGGATGATCTATTCCCAGGGCCTCAGTGAGGCCGGGCTGCGCGCCATGGCGGCGGCCGAGGCGCGGGACGAAGAGGAATTCTTCCAGGCCGGTGCCCAGCTCTACAGCGTCTGCACCGCCTGCCACCAGGCCTATAACCCGGAGATTCTCGATCGCTTTCGCGAAGAAGAATAAAGCAGGACGGGGATGAGGCAGACGCGCACATCGCTCCGATACGGGGCCCTGTTTGGCGGACTGCTGCTCAGCTTGTTGAGCAGTGTCACGTTCGCGCATACCATCGAGGGCTCCGATGCCAGCTTCGTGCAGGCTATCGACGGCCCGGCCGTGTTCCCCTTCATCTACCTCGGCGCCAAGCACATGGTGACCGGCTACGACCACCTGCTGTTCCTGGTCGGGGTGATCTTCTTTCTCTATCGACCCCGGCACGTGGTGCAGTACGTCACCCTGTTCGCCGTCGGCCACAGCATCACCCTGTTGCTCGGGGTGCTCGCCGACATCCGCATCAACGCCTTCCTGATCGACGCGATCATCGGCCTGTCCATCGTCTACAAGGCCTTCGAGAACATCGACGGCTTCAAGCGCTTTCTCGGTTTCGAGCCGAACACACGCATCGCGGTATTCGTCTTCGGCCTCTTCCACGGTCTGGGCCTGGCGACCAAGTTGCAGGAATTCACGATCTCGGATAACGGGCTGGTAACAAATATCATTAGCTTCAACGTCGGCGTCGAAATCGGCCAGATCCTGGCTCTCTCCGCCGTGTTCATCGGCCTTAGCATCTGGCGCACCCACGCCAGCTACCTGCGCCACGCGTTCGTCACCAATACCGCGCTGATGACCGGCGGCTTCCTGCTGGCCGGCTATCAATTCAGCGCCTTTGTGTTGCAACCCCCCTACTGACAAGGAGCCGGACTTGGTTCAACCCGATTCCACAACCCCCCCTGCCCGCAAGAACATCCTGATCGCCAGCCTCGTCGCCCTGGCCGTCGCCGCCCTGTTGCTGCTGACGGTCATCCTGCCGGCCGAGTTCGGCGTGGATCCTCTGGGAACGGGCCGGCTGACCGGTCTCGTCGCCCTGTCCAATGCGGAGACCCCGTTCGAGGAACAACTGGAAGTACACCGCTCGGACTACGTTGAATTCGAACTCGGTCCCTTCGAGTCGGTGGAGTACAAATACCTCCTGGATCTCGATGCGCCGATGGTCTTCAGCTGGCTGGCCGACGGCGAAGTCTACTTCGACATGCATGCCGAACCGGCGGGCCTCGGCGAAGAGTATGTGGAGAGCTTCGAGCAGGGCAATGCCGACCGGCGCATGGGCTCCTATCACGCCCCCTTCGCCGGCATACACGGTTGGTTCTGGGAAAACCG
>JBBDSI010000359.1:0-2685 GCA_040905005.1 Pseudohongiellaceae bacterium | reverse complement strand
GTTTCCGGTCTGTTAACCCGTACGAATCTCCCACTATCGTCAAAAGTGCCAGAATTTCAAGGTATTCTTGCCGCTCGGGTGTATAATTACGACTTACGTTTCTGGCATCAGACTCCCTCGCAAACGGTTATCCGGTGGCCTTCTCGCTGCATAAAATAATCAAGTGGACCAGCCTACTGGGGCTGGCCTGCGCGGCCGCTGCCATCATGGTGATGGCCGCCGCTTTCCTCTACCTGGCGCCTCTGCTGCCGGCGGCGGAAACCTACCGCGATGTGCGCCTGGAAACCCCGCTGCGAATCTATACCAGTGACTATCGCCTGATCGATGAGATCGGCAATCGCCGCAACCCGGTGCAGTTCGCAGACATCCCGCAGGTTCTTACCGATGCCCTGATCGCCACCGAGGACGTGCGCTTCTACTCCCACCCAGGCGTCGACATACAGTCCCTCGGACGCGGCTTCTATGGCTTCATCACCGGCAATTCGCTTGGCGGCGGCAGCACAATTACCATGCAGCTGGCCAACAACCTGTCCTTCGACAGCGACAATGTCTACCTGCGCAAATTCAAGGAGATTCCCTTCGCCCTGCAGATACAGCGGGAATTGACCAGGGAAGAGATCCTGAGCCTGTATCTCAATACCATCTATTTCGGCGCCGGCGCGGATGGCATCGGCGCGGCGGCCTACATCTATTATGGCAAGAATGTCAGTGAACTGACCCTGCCCGAGGCGGCGATGATGATCTCGCTGCTGCCCTGCCCTTCTACCTGCAATCCCCTGACCGATCCGGAGCGCGCGCTAAGTCGGCGGGAGACCCGGCTGCGCAATATGCTGGAGCAGAACATGATCAGCCGCGCAGAGTTCGAGGCCGCCAATGCGGCGCCGGTTTCGGCTAACCGCCACGGCCGCAATATCGAGGTAGCCGCGCCCTATGTGGCGGAAATGGTTCGCCAGGAACTGTATGAACAGTTCGGTGAGGAGACCTATTCCCGCGGTTTCGAGGTCGTCACCACGATCGACGGCGACAGACAGCTTGCCGCCAACGAAGCCCTGATTTCCGGCCTCGAGGTGCACTACGACAAGCGCCACGGCTACCGCGGCCCCCAGGCCAACTACCCAGCGGATCCACTGACGCCACGCGAGGTGTGGCTGGAACAGCTGGCCCCGGTGCCGGTCTACGGCAATCAATTGCCAGCGATCGTCACCGCCGTGCAGGACCGCTCCTTCACCGCGCTCCTGTCCGATGGCAGCGCAGTGCAGGTGCCCTGGGAGGGCATCAGCTGGGCCTATGCCTACCGCAGCCGCAACGAGGCCTGGCCGCCGCCAGAGCAGGCGGCCGATGTGGTCAGTGTGGGTGACCTGATCCGGGTCAAGGCCGCGAATGAGAGCTGGGAGCTGGGGCAGGTGCCCGAGATCCAGGGGGCGCTGGTGTCCATGTCCCCCAGTGACGGCTCCATAATCGCGCTGGTGGGCGGCTATGATTTTCGCCACAGCCAGGTCAACCGGGTGCTGACACCACGCCCCCCGGGGTCCAATTTCAAGCCCTTCCTTTACGGCGCGGCCCTGGCAAACGGCTATACGGCCGCCAGCACGATCAACGATGCGCCCATCACCCGCGGCGACTATCGACCCAACAATTACGAGAACAATTTCCTGGGACCGATCACGCTGCGCTATGCGCTGCAGCAATCACGCAACGTGCCGGCAGTGCGCCTGTATGATCAGCTGGGCTCGGACAAGGTGCTGCCCTTCGCCGCCCGCTTCGGATTCAAGACTTCGAATTTTCCCAGGAACGACCTGACCGTGGCCCTGGGCAGCCAGGACGTGGAACCGCTGGAGCTGGTGACCGGCTATGCCGCCATCGCCAACGGCGGCTTCAAGGTGGACCCCTGGTATATCAGGGAGATCCGCACGCAGGCCGACAGCGTGCTCTATCACGGCAGGCCGGCGGTGGTGTGCGAGGGTGACTGCGGCGCAGTGGATAATGAGTCAGGGCAGCAGGCGCGGCCGGCACCGCGCATCATGGACGCCGGTGTCGCCTTTATCCTTAACTCCCTGTTGCGCTCGGTGATCGAGGAAGGTTCAGGAAACCGGGTACAGCGGGAACTTGGCCGCGGCGACCTCATGGGCAAAACCGGCACCACGAACGGGCCGCGGGAGCTGTGGTTTTCCGGCTTCAATCGCGATATCGCCACGACTGTGTTCATCGGCTTCGACCAGCCGGAGCCGCTCGGTGAACGCGAACAGGGCGCCACCGTGGCGATACCGATCTGGATCGACTATATGCGCAAGGCGCTCGCCGACATGCCCGAGAACACCATGAAGCGCCCGGACGGCATCGTCGACAGGCTGATCGACGAGACGACCGGCGCACCGGCGACACCCGGCGATCCCAATGCCGTGTTCGAGTATTTCCGTAGTGAGACCGCGCCAGGCGTGGCCCAGCCAGCCCGTCCGGGTAGCGAGCGCATTGAGGGGGAGAAGGAAGAGCTCTCTACCGAGACGCTGTTCTAACTCGATCCCTCTTTCACCGAGGCTGGCGGCACCTGAACGCCTGAAGATTACTGCGGCTGTTCAGAGTTTCCCGGGACCACTCGCCGGGTGGGCCTTTACCTTTCTCACACACAGCAAGAAACAGGCGATCGGGGCAGTCCCGGTCGCCTGTTTGGCTGGATTGCGGATTCTC
>JBBDSI010000358.1:3226-16483 GCA_040905005.1 Pseudohongiellaceae bacterium | reverse complement strand
TGTAGTGGAACTGCATGGAGAGCTGGTGACCGGCGGGGATTTTCACACCGGTGCCTGCGGGGAAAGTGATCGGATCCACCTTGCCCGGGGCATAACCCTCCAGGAAGCGTTGTGCACGGGGGCGCAGGTCGGCTTCGCCGCCTTCGAAAGTGCCCGCCGGCTCGGTGACATAGGTTAGCAGGTGATGCAGTACCGCACCGTCTCCCGGTATGTACTGCACCGCCTTCACCCAGGTGTCTTCCTCGAAGGGCAGGGGCACGTTCACATTGATGTAATCGAGTACGCCGGTGGCCGGCACCTCGTGCCGCGGCGCCTTGACGATGTAGTCAGGCTCGCCCAGGCGCCAGCTCTTCATGTCCACGTGTTCAACGGCGGCCAGCGGGTCCGTGGCACCGGCGCCGCGTGGCGCACCGGCATCGATCCAGTGCACCAGAGTCTGCATGTCCGCCGCGGACAGATCGTTGGCGTTATCGAAATGACCGATATCGGGGTCGACCTGCATCGGCGGCATACGCCGCGTGAGCAGGACCTCGCGAATCATCGGTGACCAGCCCTGCAGCATCAGATGACTGTCCAGCGCGAAGGGACCGATGCCACCTTCACGATGGCAGGACGCACATTCCTCGACGAGGATCGGGGCTACTTCTGTCGTGTAGTCGGGCACGTCGGCAAGTTGCGCATCACGCCCGGGATAATCGATTGTGCAGCCACTGCCGGCGGCCATGGTGGTGGTGTCAACGCCACCGGCGAGTTCCGCCTGGACCACGTCATCGGCGCCACTGAGCGCTCCGCGGTAGAGCACGGTCAGGCGCTGGGGATCGAGCACCACCACTTCGCCAACGCGCTCGAGCTGCAGCGTCTCGGAGACCAGTTGCCCCTTGTCCAGCAACAGAGGTGCATCGATATCCCTCGTCGCCAGCGCCGCGCGGGCCGTTGCCAGATCCGCGCCGGCGGTGTTGATCAGGGCCACGCCCACGCCATTCTCCGCCCACTGACCGGCGAACTGCCGCAGCCGGGCCAGTTCGGCATCCAGCGCGGCGCAGCTGCCGTCGAAGGCCATCAGCACGAGGGCCTCCTGATGGCGATTGCGACTTAATTGATGAAATTCGCCTTCCGTGTCCAGAAGCGCGAAATCGCCCACCCGGTCCGGCAGCGCGGACGCGGAGACCGCCACCAGCAATCCTGCGCTGGCGACTAGAGAGGGAAAGAGGTTGTTCATTGGGTCGCTCCGGCTGGGTCACTCGGATTGGATCACACCGGTTAGATCACTCCGGCAGGATCACTGGCCGGATTCTAGCGCAATCGTTACCGGACTACACACTTTCCTTGCCAGAACCCGCTGCAGCGCCGTTCTGCAGCCGCGGATGCCTACTGGCCATGAAGGCAGCAGGCTCTGCTGCAATCATGTCTAGCCCGGTCTAGCTGTTTTCAGTAACGGGCTTCCGCGCCGGTTCAAACAGCCGGATCCTCTCGATCAGGGAGAACCTGCGGAACAATTCATACATGCCCCACAATGCCGCCAGGATCACGACCACCATCATCGTCCAGCGCATCAGGCCAGCGAAGAACAAGGCGTCGACGATCGGCATCTGAAACTGATACTGGGTCAGTGCCCCGCCCCTGTCGATCATCCAGTGCCAGGCGCTATGTGCCACGAGCGCGGACAACAGGATTGCCCCCACCCGCTCGGCCACCACATATTTGAACAACAGGTTTAACACGGGGATGATCAACACCAGCACCAGGATCTGTCCGAGCTCGACGCCGACATTGAAGGCCAGTAACGACGAGAACAGGTGGCCTCCGGCAAACTGCAGCGTATCGCTGAAGACAAAGGAAAATCCGAAACCGTGCACGAGGCCGAATCCGAAGGTCACCATCCAGCGATGTTCGAGCCTGGCCCCGACGATGTTCTCGAATGCCATGTAGACGATCGACAGGGCGATCAACGTCTCGATGAAGGGGGGCCACCACAGGACGTTGGGCGTAATGCCGAAGGCGGAGCCGATAAGCGTGATGGAGTGCGCGATGGTGAACGAAGTGATGACGGGAATCAGACCGCGCAGCCGGCGCAGAGGGATTACGAGGCAGAACAGAAAGAGCAGGTGATCGAAACCCTCCAGGATATGCTCGAAACCCATGTCGACGAAGCGCAGCGCCGCCTGGTGCCAGCGCGGGTCCAGCTCCACCAGCCCCGGATTCCCGACGAAGTTGAACACCCGCTCCGCCCCGCCAGGCACCAGAAAACGCAACACGGTGGTGGTCTGGTCGGACAGGGTGCCGAGTTCCGGACTCATGGAGAAATCCGAGTCCTCGGACTGGATCGGATAGGTCACCAGCACATCCAGCAGGCCCTGGCGCCAGAACAGGTCGACGTTGTTATCCAGGGGCGGACTGTGGATGTTCGCCAGCGCCTCCTCGTAGCTGGTAAAGGTGCGATTGGAGGGCAGTGCCACGCGTACCGCCTGCAGCTCCTTCTCGGTCAGCTCCTCGCCGTTTTCGTAGAAGTGGATGGATTCGGTGATATAGATCCTGGCCGCATCGCGCATGGCGAAGTCGGCCTCGGAGAACTGGATATAGCCGGGTCCGCGCAGGGGAAAGCTGATCTCACCGAAGGCCTCCATGGGCACCCGTAACAGGGCGGTGAGTTGATTTCCCTCGGGCTTGACGAACGCATGTACGGTGACACGCGACGGGATATCGTGGGCGCTGGCGGCCGCAGCGATCGCACTCAGGCCGAGGATCAGCAGACCGCGTCGCGCGGCCCGGCGTATCAGGGCGGACAGGAAAGGTATTAACAGGAGATACTTCATTGTCTATTTTTATACAATAATCAGGACATTAGAGCAGAATAGCCGGAATGGCACCAGCACCAGTGAAGATTGGTGGGCTACCTGTTACAAATTCTTACAAGTGGCTCCGACCAAAATTCCGCAGCGAGTATACTGTCTGGGGAGAAGTCAGTATACTCGGGAGCTGCTCTGGGATTTTGATTGCCCCTGGCGGGCATAAAGGAGAATAAAAATGTCGAAGATCAAGCTGCTGATAGGCTCAACTCTGGTTATCGCCCTCGTGGCGTTGGGAGTAGGCCAGTCCAAACTGCAAGAGCCTAGCATTGCTGCCAGCAATGATGTGATGGCGCCCCATTTCCAGGTCGACCCGTTCTGGCCCAAACCGCTACCCAATCACTGGGTACAGGGCAACACGATCGGCGTCGACGTAGACGACCGCGACCATATCTTCGCGGTGCACAGAAATAGCGAATCCCAATTCATGCGTATTCAGGAGATCGGCCTCTACTCCGGCGTCTCCGAGTGCTGCACACCGGCACCGCCGATCCTGGAATTCGACATCGAAGGCAACCTGATCAACGCCTGGGGCGGCCCGGTTGAGGGCGCACCCTATGTCTGGCCGGAATCCAACCACGGCATCGAAGTCGCTCCGAACGGCGACGTCTGGATCGGCGGTAACGGCGGCCCTGACACTCACGTGCTGGTCTTCACCCGCGACGGCGAGTATGTCCGCACAGTCGGCACGCCCGGTCAGCCGGTCGATTCCAACAGCACCACACACTTCAGCCGTGTCGCCGAGATCGCCATCGATCCAGCTGCTAACGAAGCCTATTTCGCCGACGGTTACGGACACAAGCGTGTCGCCGTTGTCGACGTCGCCACCGGCGCCTTCAAGCGCTACTGGGGCGCCTACGGTAACCGCCCGGACGATGACGCCGACGTGACCTACGTGCCCGGCGAGCCCGGCCCGCAACAGTTCCGCGGCCCGGTTCACTGCGCCGAGCCGTCCAACGACGGCCTGGTCTATGTCTGTGACCGCGGCGCCGACCGTGTTCAGGTCTTCCGCACCGATGGCACCTACGTACGTGAGCACATCTACAACCCGGCCACGCTGGCCCAGGGTTCCACCTGGGACATCGCCTTCTCGCCGGACGAAGATCAGGAGTTCATCTACCTGGCCGACGGTCAGAACTTCAAGGTCTCCATCATCGACCGCGAGACCATGGAAGTGCTGTATACCTTCGGTGACGGTGGTCGCCAGCCCGGGCTGTTCTTTGCCCCGCACAGTATTGCCACTGACTCTCAGGGCAATATCTACACTACCGAAACTTACGAGGGCAAGCGCATCCAGAAGTTCCTGTTACAGGGCATGCGTCCGGTTACCGAACGTGACCGCGCACCGACCTGGCCTGCAGACGAACTCTAGACGCAGTAGTTCAAACCCAGAGAAAAAGCCGTGGCGGCTTCCGCCACGGCTTTTTTTATGCCCGCGCGGCGCTAACGCCGGGACCTGAGACGGTTCCCTATCGACAGTGATTGGTGCTACTGTCTGTCGCGGCCCCTGCGAATCGCGATCATGCGACTGGCCAGGCATTGCCGGCAGGGTTCGCAAGTAGTCCTTTCCATTGCCCACGGAGACAAGACTATGTCGACAACAAGAAAAAGATTCGTCGCGGCCACCCTGGCCGTCACCCTCTTCTCCGCACTTCACGTCACCCAGAGCTATCTAAGCCAGTCCACTGCTGCCAGCAGCGACCGCCTGGCACCGCAGTTTGTCGTGGATCCCTACTGGCCGCAGCCGCTGCCGAACAAATGGCTGCTCGGTCGCACCATCGGCATCGCCGTGGATGCACGGGACCACCTGTACGTCGTGCACCGGGACCAGGACAACATGTTCATGAACCAGGAACTGGGGCTGGATCTCGGCCGCGCCGAATGTTGCACGGCGGCGCCGCCGATACTGGAATTCGACGCGGCCGGCAATCTGGTCAACGCCTGGGGCGGCCCCGGCGAGGGTTATACCTGGCCTGAATCGAATCACGGCATCGAGGTGGCGCCGAACGGAGATGTCTGGATCGGGGGCAACGGTAGCGGCGATTCCCACGTCCTGGTCTTCACCCGCGACGGCCAGTTCGTGCGCGAGATCGGCATCCCCGGTGAACCGGTCAACAGCCTCAGCACCGACTCCTTCGGGCGTGTCGCCGAAATCGCCATCGACCCTGGAGCCGGCGAGGCCTATTTTGCGGACGGATACGGCAACAAACGCGTGGCCGTGGTGGATGTGGCCACCGGCGCGTTCAAGCGCTTCTGGGGCGCCTACGGCAATACTCCCGAAGATATTCGCGTCACCTATGACCCGAACGAGCCATTGCCGCAACAGTTCGTCGGCCCCGTGCATTGCGCCGAGCCCTCCAGGGATGGCCTGATCTACGTCTGTGACCGTGGCGCCGACCGCATCCAGGTGTTTCGCCCGGACGGCACTTTCGTTAAAGAAGGCCAGGTGGCGCCACTTACTCTCTCCGGGTCGACCTGGGATATCGCCTTCTCCAGGGACGAGGAGCAGGAGTTCCTGTTCGTCGCTGACGGCTCCAACTTCAAGGTGCACATCCTGGACCGGGAAACGCTGGAGGTTCTGGCCGAGTTCGGTGACGGTGGTCGCCAGCCGGGCCTGTTCTTCGGCACCCACAGCATCGTCACGGATTCAGACGGCAACGTCTACACGACGGAAACCTACGAGGGCAAACGGATTCAGAAGTTCATCAATCAGGGCCTGCGCCCGTTGTCCGAGCATCGCGTCGGCGCTCCCTGGCCTGTTGGTGAGATTCACTGATCCGGGCTCGCGCCTCGCTGTTTAAGCAATAGATTCAGAAAAACAGACCGGCCTCGCGCCGGTCTGTTTGGGCTTCGTTCAGCTACCTTTCATAAACTTGCACCTATCATGGATGTCAACTATTCTGCCCGGTCGCAGAATAACAACCAGAAGTAGAAGGATTCCCCCATGATCAAAGCCTATGCACGCATTACGCTGACAGCCCTGCTCTCATGCTTTTTCGCCGCCACCCACGCTCAGGAGTCGGTCGAAGTCGCCTTCCAGTACGAGGGCAATGCCAATTTCGGCAGTGTTCGACCCAGCCTTGGTATCGCAGAGTTTACCGACAGCCGCGACGTCGACAATGCGGCGCTGATCGCCGATGGCTACGTGGCGGAGGCACCGCTGGCGGCTATCGTGCAGGATGCCTTCGCGCAGGCATTCACCAGCAGCGGCGTGGATCTGGTGGCGTCGGGGGAAGACATGCTCATCGCCGGCGATATCAGCGATGCGACACTGGAGACCGTCGACCGCGGCGGCGTACAGTCCCTGCAACTGACTATCCGCACCCGCATTCAGCTACAGGACGGAGGCCGCACAATCTATGAGACTTACCTGTTCGGGCGTGGCACGGTGCCCGTGGAAGAGGGAGTCGCGGCGGCGGTACACGCCTCGTTGAATCGCATGATCAGCGACCTCGCGCGCGACAACTATTTCACGCTCGAGCTGCAGTAAGAAGCGGTACGCTCAACGGCAACCCAGGTCGCCCGCCAGCGAGGCGTCCAGGGGCTGACCGCGCTCCGGAAACAGCGTCAACCCGGTCAGTGCCTCGATCTCTTCGAGGCTCGACTGCAACGCACAGTGATGCACACCGACCGAAGTATTCTGGGTGAAGCGAAACACGGCGCTCTCCCCATCCGGGGTGACCACAACCTTGAAAAACCCATCCGGCACCTGGTGAATCTTGTCGGTAGCCAGCCGCAGTGCTGTCGCCTGTTCGTCGTAGATCGGGCCAGTCAACACGTACAGCGCCTGCTGCCGATTGACCAGGTTACGAATCGCCCACTCCAACCCGTACCAGGGCCCCTGACTCAGGCTGTTGCTACGAGCCACGGCATTGGTCAGGTAATTCACGTCCTGCCAGTAAGGCGTCGCTGCGAAATTAACCAGTGGCACATACTGACCACGGTTCAGCTCAAGAGATGAAGCCGAAACGAAATCTTCAGGTTCCAGCGTTTCGCTCACGTAATCGTCGGCGAGCGGCTGGCGCGAAAGACTGGACGCGATTCCCACTGAGTCGGCGGTAACCTGGTAAGCGGCCCAATCCGCTGACTTGGTGCGGGTGTTGTAGGACAGTGCATAGATTGGCCGCAGGATGAGGTGGTTGTCCTCGCTGGCACCGACGGGACAGCCCCACGGGCAATGCACGACCCGGTAGATCTGTGCCTGCGCCATCCCACTGACGAGATACATGGCAAGCAACACGGTGCCTGACAGAATGCGAGTAAGTGACTTCATCCGGGGCAGTCAATCCTTCGTCGAGTGTGCAACTCGTAGCTGTAGCAACGGGTGGCTAGACAGTCATCGTGCGCCTGACACGAACGGTCGGCATTCTTCATCAACTGACACGAACATGCAACGGCATTGCGGTGAGCAGCCGGCGTACAGCAGGTTGCTGCGGCGCGCGGGTTGCCACCGGGAAGTCAGCCCCGCCCCATTGGCGGCAACTGTTAACCAAGCCGGCTCGCAGAGCGTCATACTATGGCTGGCGCACGGTCGGGCAGCCCGCAAGAGGCGGCATGCAGGCCCCGAATTGCCTGCGATTGGCGGAAACACCTACTCAAATATTCGAATTTCCACGCATTTGAATTTTCAGGAAGCACATTGCAGACAACAGGCCTAGTATCAACAGGATAGAAAGACCCCGTTACTTCTCTTTTGTAAGTGTGAGGTGCAAGATGAACAAATTGATGACACTGGCCAGAATCGTCGGCGCGGGGGTGCTGAGCCTCGGCCTTGGCCTGTCTGCCACAGCCGCTGAACGCATCAGCGACTTTTCCCTGATCGCCCATAACGGCAAGTTCTATCAACTCTCCCGCGAGACCCAGAACGAGGCCCTCGTCCTGGTTGCCCATGCCGACACCCGCGATGTACGTCGCGCCGTCTCCGACCTGGATGAGTTGATCGCCCGGTTCGCCGACCGCAACGTCGGCTTCTTCATGATTAATTCCAGCGGAGAGACCGACAAGGACCTGATCGCCAGAATGGCCGCGGATGACGATATCAACGTGCCCGTTCTGATGGACGACACTCAGCTCGTGGCCCAGGAACTGGGTATCCAGCGTGCGCTGGACGTGGTCATCATCGATCCCGAGGCCAAGGAAGTCGTCTATCGCGGTGCCCTGAACGATCGCTGGGAGGAGGACAGCCGCGCCCGTCGCGCCTCCGAGCACTATGCGGCCGAGGCTCTTACCCAGTTCCTCGCCGGCGACGAAGTCAGCGTGCCGCAACTGGCCAGCCGCGGCGACGCCATCGATTTCTCGCGCCGCGAGTCGGCAGGCCAGGACATCTCCTACGCCGGGGACATCGCGCCCATCCTGCAGGAACGCTGCGTGAGCTGCCACCAGGAGGGCGGCATCGCCCCCTTCGCCATGACCAACCACCAGATGGTCCGAGGCTGGTCGCCGATGATTCGCGAGGTGCTCTACACCAAGCGCATGCCGCCCGGCCAGATCGATCCGGACTATGTGCAAGACTTCTACGATGTCGCCCACATCACGCCGGAAGAGACCCAGATGCTCGTTAGCTGGATCGACAACGGCGCCCAGAATGAGTCCGCTAGCGACCCGCTGGCCGGCTTCGAGCCCACGTCAGTCAAGTGGAACTACGGCGAGCCCGACATGATCATCGACGTCCCCGCGCAACAGATTCCAGCGACGGGGGTACAGGATTACCGCAACCTGCAGGTGCCACTGAACCTGGACAGGGACGTGTGGGTCAAGGCCGTCGAGTTCGAGCCCGGCGACACCACCGTGCTGCACCATATCATCGCCTTCGCCTATGGTCCGAACGGCCTCAACGAATTCGAGGTGCTGAACCAGGGCATCGGCCTTGGCGCCTATGCGCCGGGCAACGAGATCAATACCTATCCCGAGGGCGCGGGTTTCCCGCTGAAAGCGGGTGGCGGTCTGATGCTGCAGATGCACTACACCACCTCCGGCAAGGAGACGGTGGATCAGTCGCAGATCGCGCTGTACCTGTGGGATGAAGAACCGGAGCGCCCGGTGCTGGGTGGCTCCGCCGCTGATCTGGACATCGCCATCGCGCCGTTCGAGCGTCGTCATGAGATGAACGCCTCGGCGAAATTCCGCAAGGATTCCTACCTGTCCATGCTGGGTCCACACATGCACTACCGTGGCTATGACGCCAACTTCGTGCTGCGCTATCCCGATGGCCGCGAGGAAGAAATCCTCAATGTGCCGAACTATCAGTTCAACTGGCAGAAGGTCTACGACTTCAAGGAACCTCTGTTCGTGCCGGCCGGCAGCGAACTGTTGTTCTCCGGCACTTTCGATAACTCCGAGACCAATCCGTTCAACCCGGATCCGTCTCAGACCCTGTCATGGGGGGAACAAACCTGGCAGGAGATGTTCTTCGGCTTCTACCGCTACGTTGAAGCGGGCGACGGCGAATAGTCTCTTTCCAGTGCTTTGTTCGATCGGCCCGGCCACCGCGAGGTGGCCGGGTTTTTTATGGCCGGCGAAATGGCGCCACGGCAGTGCCCGCCGCAGCCTGGAAAGTGCATTGAAGCGTCTCACAATGAACCACTATCCGCTATCCGGTAGTGCCGCAGTTTGAAAAACATCGCTGGCCTGGTCGGGGCTGGAAGGGGGTAGTCACAAGCGGGACACGCCGTAAACCCGGGCCCAGCCCCCAATCACAGATTGGGGTCGTTCGGCCGCGCAGCGAGCTTACGCTCGCAAAAACGCTTGCCTCACCCATGGGGGCTCGATCGCGGCATCCATGCCGCTCACGGTCCCGCTTGTGACTACCCCCTCCCAGCCCCTTAGCACAGTATTCATTTTCAAACTAATACACCCTCCTCCCCAGTCCCAACATGCACGGATTTGAAAATGAAACTGAAGCACTAACCCCCCCCCGCTCCGTCGTCATGACACCCCCGGGCTTCCTTGCTAGACTCAGCGGCTAACCCTCGTGTCCGGCCCACACAGATGAAGAAAACACTTCTCACCATCGCCCTGCTGCTACTCACCGGCCGGCTCCTGGCCGACACCACCCTGATCCACAACGTCAACGGCTATACGCTGGACGGCAATCGTCAGTTGCAGCGCTTCGTCGCGCTGCAATTCAGCGACGACCGGGTCGATCGTGTCTTCCGGGACGGAGAGTCCCTGACCACGACGGTCGATCATCGTGTAGACGGCGAGGGCCGAACCCTGATCCCGGGGCTCATCGATGCCCACGGCCACGTGCTGAGCTTCGGCCTGAGCCTGTTGCGGGTCGATCTCACCGGCACCGGGACGGAACAGGAGGCGGCACAGCGTGTGGCTGACTTTTCGAGCGCCACTACGGAACTCGAGTGGATACAGGGGCGTGGCTGGAACCAGGTGCTGTGGGACAGCAACAGCTTTCCCGCGGCCGCGACGCTCGATGACGTCGTGCCCGACAGGCCCGTTTGGTTGACCCGGGTGGACGGACACGCCGGTTGGGCCAACAGTGCCGCCATGGAACTGGCTGGCATCGACGCGCGTACCCGGGACCCGAACGGCGGCCAGATCATCCGCGACGAAGACGGCCGCGCCACCGGCGTGTTCGTGGACAATGCCATGGACCTGATTACGCAGCACATCCCGCCGCTGTCCGCCGAAGAGATCGACTATGCCCTCGCGACCGCCATGACGGGACTGGCCGGCTACGGGCTAACCAGCGTGCATGATGCCGGCGCCGGCAGTGCCGTGATCCAGGCCTACAAGCGACTGGTGGCGGCGGGACCGCTGCCCATTCGCGTCAACGTCATGATTGCCGCCGGTGATGAAAACTACGAGTTGCTGCTGGGCCAGGGACACTACCGCAGCGCCGATGACACCCTGACTATCAACAGTGTCAAGATCGCTGCCGACGGCGCCCTGGGCAGCCGCGGCGCCGCCCTCATCGACGATTACTCGGACATGCCCGGCCATCGCGGCCTGTTGCTGCTCGATGACGAGCGCCTCGAATATTTCATGCGTGCCGCCATGAATGCCGGCTTCCAGGTGAACACCCATGCCATCGGCGACGATGCGAACCGGATCGTGCTCGACAACTACGAAGCCCTGATCCGCGAGACCGGCAGCCGCGCGCTGCGCCACCGCGTGGAGCATGCCCAGGTACTGCGCTTCGAGGACATCCTGCGCTTCAGCGAGCTGGGAGTCATCGCCTCGATGCAGGCCACCCACGCCACCAGCGACAAGAACATGGCCCAGGACCGCCTCGGCGAGGTGCGCATCCAGGGTGCCTACGCCTGGCGCAAGCTGCTGGAGGCCGGCGCCATTATCGCCAATGGCTCGGACTTCCCCGTGGAATCACCCAATCCCTTCTGGGGCCTGCATGCGGCAGTGACCCGCCAGGATCAGAGCAACGAACCGCCCGGCGGCTGGTTTCCCGAAGAGCAGATGACTCTGGAAGAAGCCTTCGCCAGCTTCACCGTCGACGCCGCCTACGCCGGGCATCAGGAAGACCTGTTGGGCACGCTGGAACCAGGCAGGAAGGCCGATTTCATACTCGTCGATCGCGATCCCTTCGCGATCGCACCGAGCGCACTCTGGCAGGTGGAAGTGGAGCAGACCTGGGTCGGCGGGCGTCGCGTGCCGGCTCAGTAACCGACGGCACCCGCGTCCCCCTGGCGCGAATCCGCCGCTCCCAGGAACAGCCCGGCCTCGCGATCGTAATAGACCCCCATGGCCGCGCCCTGGGAGCCCCGCACACGGGTTTGATGCCCCTTTTCCTGGTAGAGGCGCAGTGTATCGGCCGAGAACCAGAGACTCTCGAAACTCGTCACATCCGGCAGCCACTGGTGATGAATCCGCCCCGCTTCGACCGCCTCAGCAATATCGTGGCCGTGATCGACCACATTGAGAATAGTCTGCATGGTCGTATTGATGATCGTGCGACCGCCGGGACTGCCAACCGCGAACAGCGGCCTGCCGCCCTGCCCGACGATGGTCGGCGTCATGCTGGACAGCGGCCGCTTCTGCGGCGCGACCAGGTTGGCCGGCGTGCCGATCGTGCCGCTGCGCTCGGTCAGGCCCGGCACGGCATTGAAATCCCCGAGTTCATTATTCAGAAGATAGCCTCCGCCGGCGACCACGATTCCGGAGCCGTAACCGTACTCCAGCGTGTAGGTCACGCTGACCATGTTGCCCTCGGAGTCGGCCACGGAGAAATGCGTAGTCTCTTCACTCTCATAAGGCTGGGCGAAGCTGGCCGGATCGCTCTCCGACTTCCGTGCCATGTCGATGCCCGCGCGCAGCGTCGCCGCGTATTCCTTGCTGGTCAACCGCTCGATCGGCATGTCGCTGTTGAAGTCGGGATCGCCGAGATAACGCGCCCGGTTAGCGTATCCGCGGCGCATGGCCTCGGTCAGCACGTGCAGGTAATCGGCGGAATTGTGCCCCATGGCGGCCAGATCGAAGCCCTCGAGTATGTTAAGCATCTGCACCAGCGCCACGCCGCCGGAACTCGGCGGCGGCATGCTGACAATCTCATGCCCCCGATAGGTACCACGTATCGGCTCCCGCTCCACCGCTTCATAGCGCGCCAGATCTTCCCCGGTGAGGATACCGCCGATGGACGCCATGAAATCCGCCAGCCTGGCCGCGTTCTCGCCGGCATAGAATCCGGCATGGCCATGGTCGCGAATCAGCTCCAGAGTATGCGCCAGATCGGGCTGATACCAGGTATCACCCAGTTCATAGCCTGTTCCGTCGGCACGGAAAAACTTCGCCATTGACGAGGGGTAGGCCTGGAACCGCGACGCGTTACGAGCGAACCCGGACTGCAGGGCATAGGTGATGGGGATGCCATTGCGCGCCAGGTCGATAGCCGGCTGCACCAGTTCGGCCCAAGGCAGACTGCCCTGGCGCTGATGGGCCAGATACAGACCGGCCACGGTGCCGGGCACGCCGACGGCGAGCGCGCCGTCGTGGTTGGAGTTGTTCTGTACCCTGCCGTCGGGGCCCAGATACATGGTCTCGTTGGCGGCCAGCGCCGCCTTCTCCCGGAAATCGAAGCTGGTGCTCTCGCCATCGGCGCCATAGTAAATCATGAAGCCGCCGCCACCGATGTTGCCCGCCGTGGGCCAGGTCACCGCCAACGCGAAGGCGGTCGCCACCGCGGCATCGACGGCATTGCCACCCTGCTTCAGCGCCTCCACCCCTATTGCAGAGGCGACACGCGAGGAGCTGGCCACCATGCCGTTTTCCGCCCGCACGGGCGTACGCCCGCCCTGTGCGAAAGCCGAGGTGACAAGGAGAAAGCCGAGGATGAAGACCAACAACCGATTGAGTGGGTGTCTGGTGTGCCCTGTGGTGTGCCCTTTGGTATGCATGAGGCGATTGCTCCCGTTGCCGAATCCAGGCCCTTGCGCGCAGGCGCTCG
>JBBDSI010000358.1:0-3126 GCA_040905005.1 Pseudohongiellaceae bacterium | reverse complement strand
TGCATGAGGCGATTGCTCCCGTTGCCGAATCCAGGCCCTTGCGCGCAGGCGCTCGTCCCCGGCCGCTGAGTGATGCGTCGAACCGCCGATCGCGGCGACTTCGAACGTCTGGTCGATAAAGTCACGCAAAGTGTATGCCACTTGGCCGTCTCGGGTAAACGGCGTCTGCCGGCTCGCAGGCGACCTGCTCCGTTCAGGGGCAGCGGACCGCACTTGCGGGCACTGTCAATTCGGGCATTCTGGTGCTAGTTTTGTTAGGCTCCTGGCGTCCGGGCCTGCTTGCGACTCCCGACGCAGGCGACCTCCCCAGTTATTGACTAAACAGGATTCTGCGCATCATGACATTCACGACATTGACCATGCGACATCTGGCCGGGACGCTGGTCGCGCTGTGCCTGCTGGCCGCCTGCGGCGATTCCGGCAGTGACTCCGGCAGCGCTACCGAGACAGCGCCGGCGACCAGCGCAACGGAGCCGACGGCAGCCGCAACCGGGGAACAACTGATGGCCCGGGCCCGAGCCATTCACGAGCGCGTCATTACCCTGGATACCCATGTCGATATCAATACCGACAATTTTACCGCGCAGCAGAACTACACCAGCGACCTGGAGACTCAGGTCACCCTGCCCAAGATGGAACAGGGCGGCCTGGACGTGGCCTGGTTCATTGTCTACACAGGTCAGGGGCCACTGACCGATGAGGGTTATATGGCGGCCTATGCCAATGCCGTGGACAAATTCGAATCCATCCACCGTCTGGCGGAAGAAATCGCCCCTGACCGTATCGAACTGGCCTACACCTCGGACGATGTCCGGCGTATCGCCGCAGCCGGCAAGCTGGTGGTCATGATCGGCGTAGAGAACGGCTATCCCATCGCTGAGGATCTCTCCCGAGTCGAGGAGTTCTATGAGCGCGGCGGGCGTTACATGTCACTGGCGCATAATGGCCACAACCAGCTTTCGGACTCGCACACCGGCGAGTCCGCACAGGACTATCTGCACGGCGGCCTCAGCGAGCTGGGACGGCAGGTGGTCGCCGAGATGAACCGGCTCGGCATGATGATCGATATCTCCCATCCCTCACGGGATGCCATTCACGACATGCTGGACCTCACGGCTGCCCCGGTGATCGCCTCACACTCCTCGGCGCGGGCGCTGACCAACCACACCCGCAACCTCGACGACGAGACCCTGTTGCGCATCCGCGACAACGGCGGCGTCGTGCAGACCGTGGCCTTCAGCAGCTACATCAGCGAGGCGCAGCGCGCCTTCGTCGAGCAGGGCCGGGAACGACTGCGCAACGAAATCGCCGCCGAACTGGATATCCAGCTCCTGAATCCGGCCCAGGTCAACGCCCTCAGTGAGGCGGGGCGCGCCGAATACGATGCCCTGATGGACGATGTCGATGCGCAACTGTTGCCGCGCATGCGCACCGAAGTGACCGCCAGGGCTCCGGTGGCAACGGTGTCTGACTTCGTCGATCACATCGACTACATGGTAGACCTCATCGGCCTGGGCCACGTCGGTATCAGCTCCGACTTCGATGGCGGCGGTGGCATCGAGGGCTGGCAGGACGCCTCCGAGACCTTTAGTGTCACGCTGGAGCTGGTGCGACGCGGCTATTCGGAAGAAGAGATCAGTCTGCTGTGGAGCGGCAACCTGTTAAGAGTTCTCGATGAGGTGCAGCGGGTAGCGGGAGAACTCCAGGCCGGTGCCTGATACACGGCCTGAAAGTCAGCCCTATCAAATTAGTGGCAATTTTTTCCTACAAACAATTACCAATAGATATTTAAAATCGATAACGCATTCACAAAAATCTGTTCCATAATTGCCCCTACTGTGAGCGCCATCACAGTCTGAGACGCCTAACGCGCTATCTTCACGGTATAACAAATTACCTGAGGGAGATTCGCGTCTACAGACTGGACGCGCATGCAGCTATCTCCGAATAGGCAAAAATCACGGCTCTCCGTGCAAGTGACTGTGTCACTGACACCAAACGGGAGCCCAAATAAACCTAAAGCGAGTCGCGGCATGCTGATTTCTGCACGCTATCATTGTCATCCCGAACCTGGACGCCGTACCGTCGTCTGGCTCCTGTGTTACGCCCTGGCGTTCCTGCCGGCGTTCTCCTTCGCGCAACCCGATGCCACCGAAATCGACGCTGCCGGCCGCGTCATCGTCACATCGGGCAACGTCATCGCTCGCGACGAGGCGGGTAACGACCGCCCCCTCTCCCGCGGTCAATCCGTCTTCACGGGCGACACTATCTATACCGACCAGGGCGCCGCGACCCAATTACGAATGAGCGACGGGGCGCAGATCGCCCTGAGTGCGCTCACCGAGTTCCACATCGTGGAATATGTTTATGAAGAGGACGAAGCCACGGATCGTTCCAGGCTCGATCTGGTCCGGGGCGGTTTTCGCACCATCACCGGGACGATCGCTGATACCAACCCGGATAACTATGAAGCGAGCGCCGCCGGCTTCGCAACGATCGGCATTCGCGGTACCCACTACGGCGTGCTAATAACGCCTGCGGGCGGAGTCGTTACCGGAGTCTATGACGGGGGGACCACCGTCGCCAATGCGACTGGTGCGCTCGACCTTGGACTCAACGCCGATTACGACTATGCCATCATAGCCAATGCCGGCACGCCGCCTGTGGGACTGCTCGCCCAACCTCCGGGCCTGGGCAACCTGGGCACACTGAACATTTCCGGCGATGAAGTTGCGGAGGAAGAGCAGGCTGACGCGGGTGACGGTGATGTTGCAGGCGACGACGGCGATGACGATGCGGATACGACGAACAATCAGGCACCCGCCGCTAACGCACCGGCTGCTGACTCCGATACCGGAGCCGGTAGCCAGGCAGATCAGGGTACTACTCTCAACGCCGGATCGGATACGACGTTCAATGCTCCATCAGCCGATAGTAGCGGCTCTCCTGACATAGCCGATACATTCACAGCGCTGACAGCAACGGATGACGGCTCTAACAATAACTCGCCCGCCGCACCCAGGGTCAATCCCAACGAGACGGAACTAGCGGCCGAAGTCACCGTAAATCCTGGCAATGGGTCAGGTGGAGAGCCCACCGACAGCGGCAACACCGGCAATGACAATG
>JBBDSI010000357.1:0-16555 GCA_040905005.1 Pseudohongiellaceae bacterium | reverse complement strand
CCAATGGTGCCAACGTTGACGTGTACCTTATTTCTCTCAAACTTTTCCTTTGACACGATCTCACCTCTTCTCGCTTAAGATTTATCGATAATGCCTTCTGCGATATTGTTAGGCACTTCCGCATATTTCAGAAATTCCATGGTATAGGTCGCACGACCCTGGGTGGCCGAGCGCAGGTCGGTCGCGTAGCCGAACATCTCCGACAGCGGTACTTCGGCATCGATGGTCTTGCCGCTGGCGCTGTCTTCCATGCCGTTGACCATGCCGCGGCGACGGTTCAGGTCACCCATGACGTCGCCCATGTAGTCTTCCGGCGTGACCACTTCCACACTCATGATCGGCTCCAACAGGGCCGGAGACGCCAACAGGGCACCCTTCTTCAGCGCCATGGAGCCGGCGATCTTGAACGCCATCTCGCTGGAATCCACGTCGTGGAAGGAGCCGTCATACAGGGTGACTCTCATGGCGAGCAGTGGATAACCGGCCAGGCAACCGTTCTGCATCTGTTCCTGTATGCCCTTGTCCACGGCGGGAATGTATTCCTTGGGCACCACGCCGCCCACGATCGCGTTGACGAACTCGTACTCGGCGTCCGGGTCCAGAGGCTCAATACGCAACCAGACGTGACCGTACTGACCGCGGCCACCGGACTGCTTCACATGCTTGCCCTCGACCTCGACGGTCTTGCGAATGGTCTCGCGATAGGCCACCTGCGGCTTGCCGATGTTAGCCTCGACGCTGAACTCGCGGCGCATGCGGTCGACCAGCACGTCCAGGTGCAGCTCGCCCATACCGGAGATAATGGTCTGGCCCGACTCTTCGTCGGTCGCGACGCGGAAGGACGGGTCCTCCTGGGCGAGCTTGCCCAGGGCGATGCCCATCTTCTCCTGGTCGGCCTTGGACTTCGGTTCCACGGCCACGGAAATCACCGGATCGGGAAAATCCATCTTCTCCAGGGTCACGATGTGGTTCAGAGCGCAGAGCGTCTCGCCAGTGGTGACGTCCTTTAGGCCGATGGCGGCGGCGATGTCCCCTGCCAGCACTTCCTTGATCTCCTCACGGGAGTTGGCGTGCATCTGTACCATCCGGCCGACACGCTCCTTGTTAAACTTGATGGGGTTATAAATAGTGTCGCCTGAATTCAGCCTGCCGGAATACACCCGGAAGAAGGTCAGCGTGCCCACATAGGGGTCGGTGGCGATTTTGAAGGCCAGGGCGGCGAAGGGGGAATCGTCGTCCGCTTCGCAGGTGGTCGGGGTGCCGTCTTCCAGCACACCCTCGATGGCCTTCACCTCGGTCGGCGACGGCATGTAGTCCACCACCGCATCGAGCATGGCCTGCACACCCTTGTTCTTGAAGGCGGAGCCGCACAGAACCGGAATAATCTCGTTCGCCAGGGTACGCTGGCGCAGGGACTTCATGATTTCTTCCTGGGTCAGCGCTTCGCCGCCCAGGTACTTCTCCATGACTTCCTCGTTGGCTTCGGCCGCGGCCTCGACCATGTATTCATGCCATTCTTCACAGATCTTCTTGAGATCATCGGGTATTTCCTGGTATTCGAAGGTGGCACCCATGTCATCTTCGCTCCAGATGATGGATTTCATCTTCACCAGATCGATGACGCCGCGGAATTCGTCCTCGGCACCGATGGGAATCTGGATGGGCACGGCAGCGGCACCGAGGCGCTCTTTCATCTGCTTGACGACTTTCAGGAAGTCTGCACCGGCGCGGTCCATCTTGTTGACGAACACCAGGCGCGGGACCTGGTAGCGGTTGGCCTGGCGCCAGACTGTCTCGGTCTGGGGCTGAACGCCCGAGGAGGCGCACAGTACGACCACGGCACCGTCCAGCACACGCAACGAGCGCTCCACCTCGATGGTGAAATCCACGTGCCCCGGCGTGTCGATGATGTTGACGCGGTGTTCCGGATACTGCTTATCCATGCCGCTCCAGAAACAGGTCGTGGCCGCGGAGGTGATGGTGATACCGCGCTCCTGTTCCTGCTCCATCCAGTCCATGACAGCGGCGCCATCATGCACCTCACCCATTTTGTGTGAGATACCGGTGTAGAAAAGAACGCGTTCGGTCGTCGTAGTCTTGCCGGCATCCACGTGCGCGGCAATACCAATATTGCGATATCGGTTTAAGGGGTGTTTTCTGGCCACTGCTGGTCCCTCGTTAATATGAATTCAGTTGATGATCGATCGCTGCGGCGTCAGAAGCGGTAGTGCGAGAAGGCCCGGTTGGCTTCGGCCATGCGATGCACATCTTCGCGCTTGCGCACGGCGCTGCCACGACCTTCTGCCGCATCGGTGATTTCACCGGCCAGCCTGAGTGCCATGGACTTCTCGCCGCGCGCCCGGGAATGCTCCACCAACCAGCGCATGGCGAGGGCGGCGCGCCTCTCGTAGCGGACCTCCACGGGCACCTGGTAAGTGGCACCACCGACACGGCGCGACTTCACCTCCACCATGGGAGCGATGGCCTCCAGGGCTTTTTCAAACGTTTCCAGGGGGTCGCCGCCGGATTTCTCGGCGACTACATCGAGGGCGCCGTACACGATGCGCTCGGCCACGGATTTCTTTCCGTCGACCATAACGTGGTTCATGAACTTGGCGAGAACTTTACTTCCGTACTTGGGATCAGGCAAAACCTCGCGTTTCGCCGCTACTCTTCTTCTGGGCATGGGAGACCTCGTGTGTGTTCAGGTTTTTCCGGGATTCCCTGGTGATTTGACCAGGCACCCGGCCTTACTCAATACCCTTCGCTTGTTTAGAGAGCCGCGAAGAGTCGCGCATCCTTGCGCTTGTCCTGACTCTGAAATCTGGCTGTAATCGCCGTCTCTGGATTACTTGGGTCGCTTGGCACCATACTTGGAGCGACCCTGTCTGCGGTCACTGACGCCGGAGGTATCGAGGCTGCCGCGCACAGTGTGATAACGCACACCGGGCAGATCCTTCACTCGGCCACCGCGAATAAGCACCACAGAGTGTTCCTGCAGGTTGTGCCCCTCACCACCAATATAGGAGCTCACCTCGTAGCCGTTGACCAGGCGCACGCGGCAGACCTTGCGCAGCGCCGAATTCGGTTTCTTCGGTGTAGTGGTATAGACCCGGGTGCACACGCCGCGTTTCTGCGGTGAGCCTTGCAAAGCCGGCACGTCGCTCTTGACGATCCTGCTCTTGCGGGGCTTGCGCACTAACTGGTTAATTGTGGCCATACTGGTTATTCAACCCTCTGATTACGTGTTAAACGCCCGGTCCCCCCGCGTCTTTCGCGGGGGAGCGGATGATTAAGTCCTTTGGTTAAGGCGGGTCCCGGCTACTGCTCGATGCCGGAACGAAGCTATCCCTGGCTACCGCTAACCAAAGGAGGCGGCAGTTTAATGATCTCGCCTCCTCTAGTCAACTGCTGGCGGCCTAGCTCTGAGCGGGAGTCTCCTCGCTCAGGGCTTCGCTCAGCGCCGCTTCCACGTCGCTGGCGCTCACCGATTCGCTGCTGTCGGCAAATTCGATAGCCGCCTTCTTGCGCGCCTCGTGGTAAGCGAGGCCGGTGCCGGCCGGGATCAGGCGGCCGACAACGACATTTTCCTTCAGGCCGCGCAGAAAATCGCGCTTGCCGGTCACCGCGGCTTCGGTCAACACCCGTGTGGTCTCCTGGAACGACGCCGCGGAGATGAACGATTCGGTGGCGAGAGAGGCCTTGGTGATGCCCAGCAACATGCGGTCGAAACGCGCGGGCTCCTTGCTCTCGGCCTCCAGCTTCTCATTGACCTCCACGATCTCGGTATAGGTCATCTGCTCGCCCTTGATCAGGTTGGAATCACCGGGGTGGGTGATCTCTATCTTGCGCAGCATCTGCCGCACGATGACCTCGATGTGCTTGTCATTGATGCGCACACCCTGCAGGCGGTAGACGTCCTGGACCTCGTTGACGATGTACTGGGCCAGGGCTTCCACGCCCTTCAGGCGCAGGATGTCATGCGGCGCCGGCGGCCCTTCCGAGACCACCTCGCCCTTCTCGATGTGCTCACCCTCGAACACGGTCATGGTACGCCACTTCGGAATCAGTGTTTCGTAGTGATCGGAACCGTCGATGGGGTTCGGTCCTTCCTTCGGTGTGATGACCAGGCGACGCTTGCCCTTGGTCTCCTTGCCAAAGCTGACGGTGCCGGAGATCTCGGCCAGGATGGCCGGTTCCTTCGGCCTGCGCGCCTCGAACAGGTCGGCAACACGGGGCAGACCACCGGTAATGTCACGAGTCTTGGAACCTTCCTGGGGGATACGGGCCACGACGTCACCGACGTTGAGGTCGGTGCCGTTCTTCAGGCTGATGATGGAGCCGGGCGGCAGGAAGTAGTGCGCCGGCTGGTTGGTGCCCGGCAGGCAAATTTCCTTGCCCTTCTTGTCGATGACGCGAATGGCCGGGCGCAGTTCCTTGGCGGACGCGGCACGCTCGGCCGGATCGATCACCGACCAGGTGGTCAGACCGGTGATCTCGTCGGTCTGCTCACGCACGGTGATGCCCTCTTCCATGGCCTCGAAGGCGATCTTGCCCGCGACCTCGGAGATGATCGGATGCGTATGCGGGTCCCAGGTGGCCACCAGCTGTCCGGCTTCCACGTCTTTCTTCTTGCCGACGGTAATGGTTGCACCATAAGGCAATTTGTAGAGCTCGCGCTCGCGACCGTTGGCGTCGTGCACGATCAGCACGCCGGAACGGGACACGACTACCAGTTCACCCTTTTTATTCTCCACCGTCTTCATATTGCTGAGGTGGATCCTGCCGCTGTTCTTGACGGTGATGCTGTCCGCGGCGGTGGCACGCGAGGCGGCGCCGCCGATGTGGAACGTACGCATCGTCAACTGGGTGCCGGGCTCACCGATGGACTGGGCGGCGATCACACCGACTGCCTCGCCGACATTGGCCACATGACCTCGGGCCAAGTCGCGACCGTAGCACATGCTGCAGATGCCGAAGCGGGTCTCGCAGGTGATCGGCGAACGCACCAGGACCTCGTCCACGCCGCGAGACTCGAGGTTCTCTACTAATTTTTCGTTAACCATGATGCCTGCCGCGACGATGACCTCACCGGTCTCCTCGTCGATGACATCGGTATTGAAGACACGGCCCAGAACGCGGTCACCCAGCGGCGCGATGATGTCGCCGCCCTCGATGATCGGCGCCATGGTCAGGCCCTGATCGGTACCGCAGTCGTGCTCGGTGATGACCAGGTCCTGGGAGATATCCACCAGACGGCGAGTCAGGTAACCGGAGTTGGCCGTCTTCAGCGCCGTATCCGCCAGACCCTTGCGGGCACCGTGGGTCGAGGTGAAGTACTGGGATACATTCAGTCCTTCCCGGAAATTGGCGGTGATCGGCGTCTCGATGATGGAGCCGTCCGGGCGCGCCATGAGGCCGCGCATGCCTGCGAGCTGACGAATCTGCGCCGGGGAGCCCCGGGCACCGGAGTCGGAGTAGATATACACGGAGTTGAAGGACTCCTGCTCTTCTTCCTCGCCATCGCGGTTGATCACTGTTTCCTTGGACAGGCGTTCCATCATGGACTTGGCGACGACATCATTGGCACGCGACCAGATGTCGATAACCTTGTTGTATTTCTCACCCTGGGTCACGAGGCCGGAGGCGAACTGGGATTCGATCTCTTCCACCTCGGCATTGGCCCGACCGATGATCTTGGCCTTCTCGTCGGGAATGACGAAGTCATTCACGCCGATGGAGGCTCCGGAGCGGGTGGAGTAGGCATAGCCGGTGTACATCAGCTGGTCGGCGAAGATCACGGTTTCCTTCAGACCCACGCGACGGTAGCAGGCGTTGATGATCTGCGAGATCGGCTTCTTCGACATCTTCTGGTTGACCATTGAGAACGGCAACCCCTTCGGCACGATGTTGAATAGCAGCACGCGGCCTACGGTAGTGTCCACCAGCGAGGTATTGATCTCCACCTCCTCTTCGTCATTGATCACGTGCTCGGTGATACGCACCTTGATGCGTGCATGCAGGTCCGCGTTCTTGGAGTCGTAAGCACGCTGTACTTCCTTGGCGTCGGCGAAGACCATGCCCTCGCCCTTGGCATTGATGCGCTCGCGAGTCATGTAGTAAAGGCCCAGAACCACGTCCTGGGAAGGGACGATGATGGGCTCACCGCTGGCCGGCGCCAGGATGTTGTTGGTGGACATCATCAGGGTCCGCGACTCGAGCTGTGCCTCCAAAGTCAGCGGCACGTGCACGGCCATCTGGTCGCCGTCGAAGTCGGCGTTGTAAGCGGCGCACACCAGCGGATGCAGCTGGATCGCCTTACCCTCGATGAGCACTGGCTCGAAGGCCTGAATGCCCAGGCGGTGCAGGGTCGGAGCACGGTTCAGCAGCACCGGGTGTTCGCGGATGACCTCGGCAAGAATATCCCAGACCTCGGCGGTCTCCCGTTCGACCATCTTCTTGGCCGCCTTGATGGTGGTGGCCAGGCCGCGGCGCTCCAGCTTGCCGAAGATAAACGGCTTGAACAGTTCCAGGGCCATCTTCTTGGGCAAACCGCACTGATGCAGCCTCAGGGTGGGACCCACCACGATGACCGAACGACCTGAATAGTCTACGCGCTTGCCCAGCAGGTTCTGGCGGAAACGGCCCTGCTTGCCCTTGATCATGTCGGCCAGGGACTTCAGCGGGCGCTTGTTGGAGCCGGTGATCGCGCGGCCGCGACGACCGTTGTCCAACAGGGCGTCGACCGCTTCCTGCAGCATGCGCTTCTCGTTACGCACGATGATGTCCGGCGCATTGAGATCCAGCAGTCGCTTGAGGCGATTGTTACGGTTGATGACCCGGCGATACAGATCATTCAGGTCGGAAGTGGCGAAACGGCCACCATCCAGAGGCACCAGCGGACGCAGGTCCGGCGGCAGCACCGGCAGGACGGACATGACCATCCACTGCGGCTTGTTGCCGGACTCGACGAAGGCTTCCAGCAACTTCAGGCGCTTGGACAGCTTCTTCAGCTTGGTCTCCGAATTGGTTTGCGGAATCTCTTCGCGCAGACGGGCGGCCTCCGCCCCCACGTCCATGTCCTTCATCAGCTCCTGCACGGCTTCGGCGCCCATTTTGGCGTCAAACTCATCGCTCCATTCTTCCATGGCCTCGTAGTACTGCTCGTCGGTGAGCAGCTGGCCTTTCTCCAGCGTGGTCATGCCAGGGTCGGTAACGACGAAGGACTCGAAGTAGAGTATGCGTTCGATGTCACGCAGCGTCATGTCCAGCAGCAAGCCGATGCGCGAGGGAAGCGACTTCAGAAACCAGATGTGCGCCACCGGGCTGGCCAGCTCAACATGGCCCATGCGCTCGCGGCGCACCTTGGACAGCGCCACTTCCACGCCGCATTTTTCACAGATCACACCACGATGCTTGAGGCGCTTGTACTTGCCGCACAGGCACTCGTAGTCCTTCACCGGACCGAAAATCTTGGCGCAGAACAGGCCGTCTCGCTCCGGCTTGAAGGTGCGGTAGTTGATGGTCTCCGGCTTCTTCACTTCGCCGAAGGACCAGGCGCGAATCATCTCCGGGGAGGCCAAACCGATACGAATGGAATCAAATTCATCTGACGGTGATTGAGATTTCAACAACCCTAATAGGTCTTTCATTCTGTTTCCTCCGCCTGGCGCCTTGTGGGCACCAGGCTTTTACTAATCAGTGATTACTTGTCAACGTACCTGTCGCCATGGAACTCGCAACTTCACTCGTTGCTGACATCGAGTTCCATGTCGATGGCAAGGGAACGAATCTCCTTGACCAATACGTTGAACGATTCCGGCATACCGGCTTCCATTCGATGGTCTCCGTCCACGATGTTCTTGTACATCTTGGTACGACCGGCGACGTCATCTGACTTGACCGTGAGCATTTCCTGCAGGGTATAGGCGGCGCCGTACGCCTCCAGAGCCCACACTTCCATTTCACCGAAGCGCTGTCCACCAAACTGGGCCTTGCCACCAAGCGGTTGCTGGGTAACGAGGCTGTAAGAGCCGGTGGAACGCGCATGCATCTTGTCATCCACAAGGTGGTTCAGCTTCAGCATGTACATGATGCCGACAGTGACCTGGCGGTCGAAGGCATCACCGGTACGACCGTCATACAGGGTGACCTGGCCACTCTCGTCTATGTCAGCCAACTTCAGCATTTCCTTGATCTCGCTCTCCAGGGCGCCGTCAAACACCGGCGTCGCCATGGGAACCCCGTCACGAAGGTTACCCGCAAGCTCGAGCAGTTCGCTCTCGTTCAGGCCCTTGATGTCTTCCGTACGATCACCGATCTTGTTGTAGACATCAGTGACCAGTTTGCGCACCTCCGTAGTCTTGGCCTGGCTGTCCAGCAGTTTGCCGATCTTCAGGCCAAGCCCTTTCGCGGCCGCGCCCAGGTGTGTCTCCAGAACCTGGCCCACGTTCATGCGCGAGGGCACGCCCAGCGGGTTGAGCACGATATCCACGGGCTCCCCGGTCTCGTCATAGGGCATGTCCTCTTCCGGCATGACCACCGAGATCACACCCTTGTTACCGTGACGACCGGCCATCTTGTCACCGGGCTGGATGGTGCGCTTGATCGCCAGATAGACCTTGACGATCTTGAGTACGCCCGGCGCCAGGTCGTCGCCCTGGGTGAGCTTGTTCTTCTTGTCTTCGTAACGCTCATCGAGTTCCTGGCGGCGCTCCTTGAGGAGCTCCTCGGCGCGCTCGAGCTGCTCGTTCATGGTCTCGTTGGACATGCGCAGCTTGAACCACTCTTGCCGCGGCAGATTCTCCAGGTAATCCTTGGTGACCTTCTGACCCTTCTTGATCTTCGGGCCGCCGGCAACTACCTTGCCCAGCAGCGCGGTATACAGGCGCTCGAAGGTCGCATTCTCGACGATACGGTATTCATCCTCGATGTCCTTGCGCACCTGGGCCAGCTGGTAATCCTCGATCTCGTTGGCGCGCTGGTCCTTCTCCAGGCCATCCCGGGTAAAGACCTGCACATCGATGATCGTGCCCTTGACGCTGGTCGGTACGCGCAGGGAGGTATCCTTCACGTCCGAGGCCTTCTCACCAAAGATGGCACGCAACAGTTTCTCTTCCGGCGTAAGCTGGGTCTCGCCCTTCGGCGTGACCTTGCCCACCAGAATGTCGCCGGCGTCGACCTCCGCGCCGATGTAGACGATGCCGGATTCATCCAGCTTGCTCAAAGCGCCCTCACCGACGTTAGGAATGTCAGCGGTGATCTCCTCCGACCCCAGCTTGGTGTCTCGGGCGACACAGGTCAGTTCCTGGATGTGAATACTGGTAAAGCGCTCTTCCTTTACCACACGCTCGGAAATAAGGATGGAGTCCTCGAAGTTGTATCCGTTCCAGGGCATGAAGGCGATGCGCATGTTCTGACCCAGCGCCAGCTCCCCCATATCGATGGACGGACCGTCTCCAAGGATGTCGCCACGCGCCACCTCGTCGCCCTCTTTCACCAGCGGCTTCTGGCTGATGCAGGTGTTCTGGTTAGAGCGGGTGTACTTGGTGAGGTTGTAGATATCCACACCAGCCTCACCGGCATCGGTCTCCTCGTCATGCACGCGCACGATGATGCGACCGGCATCGACACTCTCGATAACACCACCGCGCAAGGCGACGACACAAACGCCGGAATCGTGGGCGACGTTGCGTTCCATGCCGGTGCCCACCAGGGGTTTCTCCGTCTTCAGTGTCGGCACAGCCTGGCGCTGCATATTGGAGCCCATCAGTGCGCGGTTCGCGTCATCGTGCTCCAGGAACGGAATCAGGGCCGCGGCCACGGACACCATTTGCTGCGGCGCCACGTCCATGAAATCCACATCCTCGCGCGGCTTGAGAGTCGTTTCACTCTTGTAGCGCACGGTAACCAGGTTGTCGACGAAACCGCCCTTCTTGTCCAGCGGCGCTGAGGCCTGCGCGATCACGTAGTCGCTCTCGTCGATGGCCGACAGGTAATGAATCTCGTCGGTCACCTTGTTGTTCACCACCTTACGGTACGGGCTCTCGAGAAAGCCGTAGTGGTTGGTGCGGGCATAGGTGGCCAGCGAGTTGATCAGGCCGATGTTCGGGCCTTCCGGCGTCTCGATCGGGCACACGCGGCCATAGTGAGTCGGGTGCACGTCACGCACCTCGAATCCGGCACGCTCGCGGGTCAGGCCGCCAGGGCCGAGGGCCGAGACGCGACGCTTGTGGGTAACTTCCGACAGCGGGTTGTTCTGGTCCATGAATTGCGACAACTGGCTGGAGCCGAAGAATTCCTTGATGGCGGCTGCGACCGGCTTGGCGTTGATCATGTCCTGGGGCATCAGGCCTTCGGAGTCGGCCATACTCAGGCGCTCCTTCACGGCACGCTCGACACGCACCAGCCCAACGCGGAACTGATTCTCCGCCATCTCGCCCACGGAACGGATGCGACGGTTGCCCAGGTGATCGATGTCGTCCACCGAACCGAAGCCGTTGCGAATACCCACCAGAGTTTTCAGCACGTCGACGATGTCGTGGGTATCCAGCACCGGCAGGCCCTCGGTCTCCGGGCGGCCCAGGCGGCGATTGAATTTCATGCGTCCGACGGCAGACAGGTCGTAACGTTCTTCAGAGAAGAACAGGTTGTTGAACAGATTTTCGGCGGACTCCTTGGTCGGCGGCTCGCCCGGACGCATCATGCGATAGATCTCGACCATGGCCTCCAGTTTGGAGGTCGTGTTGTCGATGCGCAGGGTGTCGGAAACGAACGGGCCGTGGTCCAGATCATTGGTATAGATCGTCTGGAAAGTGGCGACGCCCTTTTCGATGAATTGCCCAAGGATTTCCTCGGTCAACTCGGTGTTACAGGCGAACATCACCTCGCCGGTCTCTTCATCGATGATATCGGACGCCAGGGCGGTGCCCACCAGGAAGTCGTGACTGACCTTGAGCTCGGTCAGCTTGGCGTCTTCCATCTGGCGGATGTGCCGCGCCGTAATACGGCGACCTTCCTCGACAATGACCTTGCCTTTCTTGTCCTTGACTGGGAAAGAAAGAACGTCACCACGCAGGCGAGACGGCACCAGTTTCAGTGCGATTGTCGGTTCCTTGCCTTTGGAGATCTTGTAATCGTTCTTTTCATAGAACATCTCCAGGATTTCCTGGGAACTGAAGTCCAGCGCGCGCAGCAGCACTGTCGCCGGCAGCTTGCGGCGGCGGTCAATGCGAACGTAGACCATGTCCTTGGGGTCGAATTCAAAATCCAGCCAGGAACCACGGTAGGGTATGACCCGGGCGGAATAAAGCAGTTTGCCGGAGCTGTGGGTCTTGCCACGGTCATGGTCGAAGAACACACCCGGGCTGCGGTGTAACTGGGACACGACTACGCGCTCAGTGCCGTTAATGACAAAGGTACCAGACTCTGTCATCAGCGGAATCTCGCCCATGTAGACTTCCTGCTCCTTGATGTCCTTGATAGTCTGGGTCGTGGATTCCTTATCGTAAAGAATCAGACGAACCTTGACGCGCAGCGACACGGAATAGGTGGACCCACGCAGTTGGCATTCCTTGACATCGAAGGCGGGTTTACCCAGATCGTAACTGACGTATTCCAGCACGGCTTTGCCGGAATAACTGACGATCGGGAATACAGATTTGAACGCGGCGTGCAGGCCTTGCTCCAGGCGCTCCTCGGGAGTAACGTCTGCCTGGGTGAATTGTCTGTAAGAATCTACCTGGATGGATAACAGATAGGGAATATCCATCGCACTCGGCAGCTTGCCAAAGTTCTTACGAATACGTTTTTTCTCTGTATACGAATAGGCCATTAGTGTGTTCCTAGCGATATATACTGTGTGTAATTACTGCTGGCAGATTAAGGATCTGCGAATCCCGGCGCGCCCTGCTGGTACGGCAGACGGTGGCGACTCACCGTCAATGGCAGCACGCTCTCATGGGGAAAGGCGTAATCACTTTTCCCGAGCACAAGCTGACGCCAGGCACATTCGCATGTACCTGACGTCGGCTCACTGAACGCCCGCGCTTACTACTTAAGCTCAACGGTGGCGCCAGCTTCTTCCAGTGCTTTCTTGGCTTCTTCCGCTTCTGCCTTGGGGGCAGCTTCTTTCAGAGTTGACGGAGCACCGTCGACCATGTCCTTGGCTTCTTTCAGGCCAAGACCGGTGAGGGCACGAACCGCCTTGATGACGTTCACTTTCTTGTCACCGGTTGCAGTCAGAACGATGTCGAACTCGTCCTTCTCTTCAACGGCGGCGGCATCACCAGCGGCGGCAGCGGCCGGGGCAGCCGCAACCGCGGCAGCGGCGGAAACGCCAAACTTCTCTTCCATTGCTTCAACCAGCTGGACTACGTCCATCACCGACATATCAGCAATTGCATTCAATACTTCTTCTGTCGAAAGCGACATGACTCTTATCTCCTGTAAATTATAAATGGCAAATGGATCAGGCTGCTTCCTGTTTCTGATCACGAACAGCCGCAACCGCACGGGTTACCTTGCTCGGGACCTCATTCAGTGTTCGGGCAAGCTTGGTGACAGGTGCCAGCATGGTACCCATCAACAGCGCCAGGGCCTCATCGCGGGTCGGCAGATTCGCCAACCGGTCGAGTTGACTGGCGTCGAGGAGCTCACCTCCAACCGACAGTGCCTTGATCTGAAATTCCTGATTCGTCTTGGAAAAATCCTTGAGCACGCGCGCGGCGGCACCGGGATCCTCCTGGGACAACGCCAGAATCGTTGGACCGACCAGCACTTCAGAGATGCACTCGTACTCGGTATCTGCTACCGCCCGCTTGAGCAGCGTGTTGCGAATTACGCGCAGATATACCTTGTTGTCCCGTGCAGTCTTGCGAAGTGCAGTCATCTCTTCCACAGTTACGCCACGGTAATCCGCGAGCACTGCAGAAAGGGCACTGCTAGCAGCCTGATTGACTTCAGAAACAATCTGTTTCTTGTCTTCCAATCGGATAGCCACTGTAGACTCCTTTGGTTTTGGCTGTTACCAGCCATGCTTTGGAAGCCGACCGGAAAGGCCGGCATCCACTCGGTTCGGTGATAAGAATCCGGGGGTTAATGATCCGGATCGGGTCTCACCATCTGCGTAGGAAATTAAGACACAACCGCGTCACCTACGGTCTTTGACGGCCCTGCCGATCCCGAAGAATCAACAAAACCCCAAAGTCTTTTTCGAAGATCGCCTGCCGGCTCCCGGCTGGCGATAAACTTCAAATTCATACTGTTCAAACTAAGAGACTGACTGCGTCTCCCTGCTGTTCCCGGTCCGGTCAGGCAGACAGAGTCGACTGGTCGATCTGCACGCCCGGCCCCATGGTCGAGGACAACACGATCTTTCTGATGTAAATGCCCTTGGATGCTGACGGCTTGGCTTTCTTCAAATCTGCCAACAGTGCTTCCAGATTGGCCTTGATCGCTTCGCCTTCAAAACCTACCCTGCCGATGCCGCCATGCACGATCCCGTTCTTGTCGGTACGAAAACGAACCTGACCGGCTTTGGCATTCTTGACCGCGGTTTCGACATCCGGCGTGACCGTGCCTACTTTCGGGTTCGGCATCAGCCCGCGCGGGCCAAGCACCTGGCCCAGCTTGCCGACTACGCGCATGGCGTCCGGCGTGGCGATGACCACGTCGAAATCCAGATTTCCGCCCTGAATGGACTCGGCCAGGTCATCGAAGCCGACGATGTCGGCGCCTGCGGCCTTGGCCTTCTCGGCGTTTTCACCCTGCGCGAACACGGCCACGCGTACATCCTTACCAGTGCCATTGGGCAACGTGGTGGAGCCACGAACGACCTGATCCGATTTGCGCGGATCGACGCCGAGGCGCACGGCAACGTCTATGGATTCCTTGAACTTGGGCGAAGCGAATTCGCTGATCAGCGATAGCGCCTCGTCGATGGCATACAGTTTGCCCGCTTCGATTTTTTCCCGCATCAGCTTGCGGCGTTTGCTAATTCTGGCCATCTTATTCCACCCCCTCTACTTCAAGACCGGCGCTACGGGCGCTGCCTGCCAGAGTGCGAACCGCGGCATCCATATCGGCTGCGGTCAGGTCCGGCAACTTCTGATTGGCAATTTCTTCCAACTGGGCACGGGTCACCTTGCCTACCTTCTCGGTGTTGGGACGTCCGCTACCTTTCTTGACGCCGGCAGCCTTGCGCAACAACACCGCCGCGGGTGGGGTCTTGGTGATAAAGGTGAAACTACGGTCACCATAGACTGTAATCACCACCGGGATCGGCAGGCCAGGCTCAGTCCCCTGAGTCTGGGCGTTGAACGCCTTACAGAACTCCATGATGTTGACGCCGTGCTGACCCAGAGCCGGACCAACAGGCGGACTCGGGTTAGCCTGAGTAGCAGGAACCTGCAGCTTTATATAAGCCAGTACTTTCTTTGCCATATGACTTCTCCTTGGGTGCAAACGTCCTACTAGGCGCGATGGCTGTTCGAACTCCCCGGCGTATTTCCCTGGCCTCAAGGACCTCGGGAAACTCGACTTTATGTGTCACTGTCGCTGGCTAGGCTTTAGTGACACCCGTAAATCTCTTTCGCAACCGCGGCGGTGGCCTCGTTCGGTCTCCGCCGGTTATTCAGGGGACAGAGCAATCCGCGGTTCGCACGTGCCAGCGGGCTGGCAGGCGGATGCGGGTTTCTTCAGTCCCGTGAAGCCTGATACCCAAAAATCGCGGCGGATGTTTGGGTAGTGAGGCTTCTTCCTTCGCGTATCTTCAACCCTTCTCAACCTGGCTGAATTCGAGTTCAACCGGCGTCGATCTGCCGAAAATCAGAACCGCAACGCGAAGGCGACTCTTTTCGTAATTCACTTCCTCGACGGTGCCGGTGAAATCGTTGAACGGGCCGTCGGTAACCCGAACCATTTCGCCGGGCTCGTAGATTGTCTTGTGCGTGGGTTTTTCTTCACTATCCTCCATGCGCTGAAGGATCTTGTTGGCTTCCTTGTCAGTAATCGCCGCCGGCTTTTCCGCCGTGCCGCCGATAAAGCCCATGACCCTGGGGGTATCCTTGACCAGATGCCAGGTATCGTCGTTCAGTTCCATGTGCACCAGCACATAGCCCGGGAAAAATTTACGCTCACTCTTGCGTTTCTGACCGGCGCGCATCTCGAGGACTTCCTCGGTGGGCACGAGTACCTCGTCGAAATAGTCCTCCATGCCGGAAAGAGTGATTCGCTCTCTCAGCGCATGCATAACCTTTTTTTCGTAGCCCGAATAGGCGTGGACTACATACCAGCGTTTAGCCATTTCAATCCTTTACGTGATCACCGACGAAATTACGCCGTTCAGGATCATATCCAGAACCCAGAGAATCAGCGCTACGACAAAAATCACGATCAGCACCACGACGGTGGTGTTGGTAGTTTCCTGTCGTGACGGCCAGACTACCTTGCGAATTTCGACCCGTGCCTCCAGGACCAGGTTAATGAAGGCCCTACCCCTGGTGGTCTGCGCCGCTATCCAGCCGGCGATACCGGCCGCAATGAGCAATCCAATTGTCCGCAACAACAGGGATTCGGCGGAGAAATAGGAATTCGCATAGATACCAGCAATGACAATGGCGGCGACGACAATCCATTTCAGCCAATCCAGTTTGCTGCTGTCACTCTCTACTTTTTCTACCATAGTTAACCGTTTAAACTTTGTTGTGGCGGCCCATGGTCGCCTCTGCCATCCAGACTTCGCGCGGTATCCGTGGACCGCCGCTGCCGAGATTGGCAGGCCAGGAGGGAATCGAACCCCCAACCTGCGGTTTTGGAGACCGCTGCTCTGCCAATTGAGCTACTGGCCTATGTTGCTTACCCGCAGCGGCTGCGAAGCGCCGGCACTTCGTTGGAGAAGATTTTTGGCTGAGTCATTTACAAACCGTAAACTCCTCAGCCAAAAATCTTCCCCGCCTCGTTCCAGCGCTTCTCGCGCGCTGCTACCTTGGTTAGAACGTTCCGTTCTTGGCCAAGCTTTGCCAAATTATCCCGAGCCCCCGCCTCGTTCCAGGGCTTCTCGCTCACTGCTACCTCAGTTGCAATATTCAATTGCCAACCGAGCTGATCTTTCGAATAGTTACTACCCTATTCGTCTCGTTCCGACACTTCTCGCGCGCTGCTACCCTGGTTAGAAAATTCCTATCCTAATTAGGAGTTTCGCCAATTTCGGCGCTCTTCCCAGGTTGTTCGCTCACTGCTTCCTCAGTTGAAACGTTTCGTTTTTTACTGAGTAATGGGTCTCAAATGCTGCTTTTTGTGCCGTCTTGTTAAAGACGACTAAGCCGAAACCTCCTTTTCAGGAAGTTTCGGCTTATTGGTTCGTCGTATCCGGGTTACTCGATGACTTTCGAGACTACACCTGCGCCGACGGTGCGTCCGCCCTCGCGAATGGCGAAGCGCAAACCCTCATCCATGGCGATCGGTGCGATCAAATCCACTACCATCTTGATGTTGTCGCCGGGCATGACCATCTCGGTACCCTCCGGCAGCTCGACGTTTCCGGTCACGTCCGTGG
>JBBDSI010000356.1:1489-2721 GCA_040905005.1 Pseudohongiellaceae bacterium | reverse complement strand
GCCAGAGCTTTAGCAAGAGCCGTCGCTCGGGCCGACGGCCTGGTGGATGGAGGCGTGCTTCTTGCGGCAGGCGGGCGGCTGACGAGGGGAGAGTCCTCGCCACCGCCCGTGTTCGCTCAGCCGTTCTTGCTGGCAAAATCCTTCATGAAATTGACCAGGGCTTCACAGCCGGCAATCGGCATGGCGTTGTAGATGGAGGCGCGGGCACCACCGACGTCACGGTGACCCTTGAGTGCATAAAGACCCTCTGCCTCAGCTTGCTTCACGAAGTCGTTCAGCAGCTTGTCGTCGGCGAGGTTGAAGGTCACGTTCATGCGCGAACGATGCGCCGGCTGGGCGGTACCGGAATAGAAGTCGGCGCTGTCCAGGTAGTCATAGATCAGCTTCGCCTTGGCCTCGTTGCGCTCCTCGAGCACCTTTAGGCCACCCTGTTGTTTCGCCCAGTCCAGTACCAGGGACATCATGTAGATGGCGAAGGTATTGTTGGTGTTGGCCAGGGAGTGCTGGTCAGCATAGACACGGTAGTTCAGCAGTTGCGGTGTTTCCGGCAGTGCCAGGTCCAACAGGTCATCCCGGACAAGAACCAGCGCGAGCCCCGCGGGTCCCAGGTTTTTCTGCAGGCCGGCGAAGATCACGCCGAACTGACTGATGTCGATCTCGCGCGACAGGAACTCTGAGGTCATGTCGGCGACCAGCGGAATCTCGCCGGTGTCCGGGAAGCTGTGCCAGCGCGTGCCGAACAGGGTGTTGTTGCTGACGATGTGCAGATACGACGATTCGGGGTCCAGGCTTGCGGGATCGAAATCGGGGATGTAGTTGAAGTTCTGATCCTTGCTGCTGGCAACGTCTAACGCCGTGCCGTAACGGCCCGCTTCCTTGCTGGCCTTGACCGCCCAGTTGCCCGTGAGTACGAAGCTCGCCTTGCGTGCGGGCTTGCGGTTGATGATGTTCAGGGGCACGGCCGAGAACTGCATCTGGGCGCCGCCGTGTACGTACAGAATGTGGTAGTTATCCGGGATCGCCGCCAGCTCCCTGAGCAGGGAATCGGTGCGATTGATAATCTCGTCGAACTCGGCGGAGCGGTGACTGATTTCGATCACCGATGCGCCCATGTGGTTGTAGTCCAGAAATTCCTGCTGGGCTTTCTCCATTACCTCGGTCGGCAGCATCGCCGGACCGGCACCAAAATTAAAAACTCGAGTCATTGTATGAATCCTGATTGTGTCACTATT
>JBBDSI010000356.1:0-1389 GCA_040905005.1 Pseudohongiellaceae bacterium | reverse complement strand
CTAGAGAACCGTTACCTTGATGACATTCCCGATGTTGGCGATTGCCCTGACCTCCGCTTCCGAAGGGGGTGTCTCGAGGTCGATCAGGTTGTAGGCGATCTCACCACGGCTCTTGTTGAGCATGTCGATAACATTGATATCCTGGTCGGCCAGCACCGACAGAATCTGGCCGAGCATTTTCGGCACGTTCTTGTTGGTAATCGCCAGGCGGGTGCCTTTCTCCGCGTCGGCGCTGCGATCGAGATAAAGGGCGGGGAAGTTCACCGAGTTGTGGATATTGCCATTCTCGAAGAAATCCACGAGTTGATCGACCGCCATGATGGCGCAATTCTCTTCCGCCTCACGCGTGCTGGCGCCGATGTGCGGCATGCTAATCACGTCCTCGCGACCCAGGAGTTCAGGCCGGGGAAAGTCGCTGACATAGCGTCGCAGGCGTCCCGATTCCAGTGCTGCCAGCAGTGCTTCGCTGTCAACGATCTCATCGCGCGCGAAATTCAGCAGGCAGGTGCCTTCGCGCATGGCCGCGAACAGGTCGCTGCTGATCAGGTTGCGCGTGGCGTCCAGAACCGGCAGATGCAGGGTAATGAAATCGGAGTTGGCCACCAGGGCGCTCAGGTTCTCGATACGCTTGACCTGGCTGGGCAGGCGCCAGGCGGCTGCCACTGATAGTGCCGGGTCGTAGCCCTGCACCTGCATGCCCAGGCGAATACCCATGTCGGCGACCCGCGAACCGATGGCGCCGAGGCCGATCACGCCCAGCGTCTTGCCGGCGATCTCGCTACCCTTGAACTGTTTCTTTTCCTGTTCCATGAGCCTGGACAGGGTCTCGTAATCCTTCTCTGGCGACTGCGATTCGACAAAACGGATGCCGGGCACGATGCCGCGGGAGGCCAGCAACAGTCCACACAGGACCAGTTCCTTCACCGCGTTGGCGTTGGCTCCCGGGGTGTTGAACACGACGATGCCCCGTTCCGTGCAGGCGGGGACGGGCACGTTGTTGACACCGGCGCCGGCGCGGGCGATGGCGAGGAGTTGCTCGCCGAGGGCGGATTCCTCCAGCTTGTGGCTGCGCAGAAGAATGGCTTCGGCATCAGCAGCGTCCGTACTCACTTCATAGCGGTCGGCCGGGAAGCGCTTGAGGCCGGCTTCGGCGATGGTGTTAAAAGTCTGAATTCTGGGCATTGATGAACCTTCCTGGCTTTTCCTGTTTGTGGTGGGCACCGGCTTTTCAGTGTGGCGTTCGACTGACGAGAGCGGGCCACTGGCCCGGACCAGGCGCAGGTACGGCCGGTGCGTCTTCCGTGATTCCAGGCGCGGAGGCCAGGTCAGGCGATCGTAGCGAGCATGGTGGGAGAGCGGCGCAGTAGATCAGCGTGAGTCCGACAGGCT
>JBBDSI010000355.1:0-2728 GCA_040905005.1 Pseudohongiellaceae bacterium | reverse complement strand
TAGATCCAGTGAATGGTGGAGCCGAGCCAGTTCCAGAAGCGTTCGCGGCGATCCGAATCCCTCACCACCTGACCGGTCACGTCGGAGACATAGAGCTGGGTCCCCGCCTCGTCGTGCAGGGCAACACGGTGCAACGGCCGGAACGGGTTGAGACTGGCCGTCACTGTCCACTGGTCCATGTCGATCCGGCGCTGGTATGAGGCACCGCTTGCGCCGACGGCGAAACCGCTGGCCAGGGCGGCCTCTATGGCCTGCGCCTCATTCAGTTCCGAGAGCAGTTCGCCATTGTCGGCGAATACCGTGTGTATGCTGCCTGCAGGCGTCTCGAACTGGTACGCCGGCCGGCCCAGGCTGGTGGCCAGCGACACCGCCGTGTAGCCGCTCACCGGCCCGAGCCGTTGCGCGGCCTGCAGGGGACTCAGGCGCACTTCATCCACGAGTAGCGCGGGCTGCCGCTCGAGGAACTCCTCGTAGGTCAACTCCGGGTATTCCACGTACATCATGATGATGCCACTGGCGAACCAGAGCAGGATGAGCAGGCACATGCCGATACCGAGCCAGCGGTGAACCGCGTACAGCCAGGTTTTCCAACGCAACAAATCAGACTCCTTCAATCGATCGCCGCCTATTTCACCAATTCAGCGGCTCCCGCGGACGTTACAGGACGTTAAATTACGGTAAGAGACCAGCAAAAAAACTGAATCAGTCGGGGAGGACTGAGTACACTCGGCAGCCATCGAGGGAACGCCATTTACTGAAGTAGACAGGAGATCGGGATGTCGAGGCAGAGAAAATCAACACGATTCACAACGAATAGTCCGCGATGCCGTGACAAATCGCCCTGGAGCCGGATCGGCGTCGCCCTGAAAACGACCCTGCTGTTTGCCGGCCTGGCCTCCACCGCCGCCGCGCAATCGCAGCAGCGCGTCGAGGAGATCGTGGTCTCCGGTCAGGGGGGCGTGGGTTCCATTCGCCTGACTGTGGACAGCGATGCCGGCAGCAGGCTGGGCCTCTCCGCCCTGGAGATACCGGCCAGCGTCGATCTCATCAGTCAGGACGAGATCGCGACCAAGGGCGATTACGGCGCCCTGGATGCCGTCACCCGCAGCGCCGGCGTCGCCGCCAGCGCCAGCCCCGGAAACGGCGGCACATCGATCTCCTCGCGCGGGTTCAACGGCCATGGCTCGACCGTCTATACCTATGACGGCACGAGACTCTACATCGTCGCCGGCACAGTGACTTTTCCGGCAGATACCTGGACCCTGGAACGCGTGGAAATCCTGCGTGGCGCCGGCTCGGTCATCCAGGGCGTCGGCGCCATCGGCACGACCATCAATTACGTCCCCAAGAAACCTTCCCTCGCCGGGCCCGACTTCGAGGCCCTGCTCGCCGGCGGCAGCTTCGGCATGCGCCGGGTGGCCCTGGGCGGCAATGTCCAGCTCTCCGATTCCGTGGCCCTGCGACTCGACGGCGCGCATCAGCAGGAAGACGGCTACGTCGAGCGGGCCGATGAGCGCCGCGACGTGCTGGCCGGGTCGGTCCTGTGGCAGGCCAGCGAAGACCTGCAGTTCCGCTTCAGTGTCGACTACGCGGACATCGATGCCGCGCCCTACTGGGGCACGCCGCTGATCGACGGCGCGGCCAGCGACGACCATCGACGCAATAACTACAATTTCGCCGATGGCAGGGTGACCTACGAGGATACCTGGTCGCGGCTCAATGCCAACTGGCGCATCACTGACAATGTCACGCTGCGCGGGGACGTGTACTTTCTCGATGTCATGCGGGAATGGCAGAACCTCGAGGAGTATGCCTACGACGACGCCACCGGACTGATCGACCGCGCCTTTTATCTCGGTATCGTCCATGACGAGGAGCAGGCCGGTGGCCGCTTCGACTTCCTGATCGACGGACAATTCAACGGGTTGTCGAATCAGCTCAGTATCGGCGCTGAAATCAACCAGATCGATCTGAATTACCTGAATAACTTCACCACCGGTGGCTTCTCGGTGAGTGACAGCGTGCCCGTCTTCGGCTTCGACCCGGGCACCCTGCCCCAGACCAGCATCCCGACCATACTCGACTATCAGACAGAGACGAGTCAGTTCGCCCTGTTCGTTGACGATCGCGTGGCGCTCAGCGAAAGCCTGAGCCTGGTGTTGGGTGGCCGCTACGATCACATCGATTTCGACCGCCTCGACCTGGCGATAGGCGGCAACCCCGCCAGCGCCTTCAACACGGGATTCAACGAATTCACCTGGCGCGCAGGCCTCGTGTATCAACCCATCGACAACCTGAGTCTCTACGCCCAGGCCAGCACCGCCGCCGACCCGGTCACCTCTCCGATCTCCATCAGTACGGGCAACAAGGACTTCGACCTGTCCACAGGCCGCCAGTTCGAGGTGGGCCTGAAACAGCAGTTCCTCTCGGGGCGCGCCGAGTACACCCTCGCCTGGTTCGATATCGAGAAGCAGGATATTCTCACCCGCCGCCCGGCATCGGCCATCACCGAACAGATCGGACAGCAAAGTTCATCGGGGCTGGAGGCGACACTGCGGATCAATCCCAGCGACTCGGTCAGCATGGACGTCAACGTGGCCAGCATCGATCCGCGATTCGACGAGTTTTATTCAGGTGGTGAGTCCCTGGCCGGCAATCTGCCGCGAAACGTGCCGGAGCGAACCGCCAATCTGTGGCTGAACTGGGCGCTGTCCGACAGCCTGCAACT